>MNXK01000048.1 GCA_001872165.1 Anaerolineae bacterium CG2_30_58_95 | reverse complement strand
CGGCGTGAGACCGATAGGATTTGCTGGCCGCTGACGCGCTTTTTGAACTGCGCGGGGGATGGCATCGCCAGCGTACGCGGCCAAAGAAGATTGGCGGAGAGGATCGTCCTGCCGACCAGAGCCGGGTGCAGGGCACGGACGATGGTCTCGACTTCGGGAAGTTCGGGCATGTGCCAGTGATCAGTGTTCAGTATTCAGTAATCAGTCACTGAAAACTGAATACTGAATACTGCTCTTTATGAGACCTGCTCGGACAGATACGCCTGGATGCCCATCTGCTTGATCTGGTCGAGTTGCGCTTCGATCCAGTCAATGTGATCTTCCTCATCCTTGAGGATCGCCTCCAGCATTTCACGCGTCCCGTTGTCGCCGAGTTCGACAGCCAGGCGGACGGCATCGTTGTAGACTTTGATCGCGCCTTCCTCGGCAGCCCAGTCGTTCTTGTGCTGCGTCTCGACATCCGGCCCGATGTTGATCTTGTTCAGGTTGCTGACGATCGGCCGCCCCTCCAAAAACAAGAGGCGGGCAATGTGCTTTTCGGCGTGCTTCATCTCGTCAATGGCGCGCTTTTCGAAGACCGCATGGAGTTTGTCATAACCCCAATTGGCGCACATCTCCGAGTGCACGATGTATTGGTTGATGGCCGTCAGTTCGTCGGCCAGCAGGGTGTTTAATCTTTCAATGATCTTTTCGTTGCCTTTCATAGATTCCTCCTTGTGAAGTGAAAATGTGTTCCCGTGTCAAGTGTTCCTGTGTCACATGACACTGGAACACGGGAGCACTGGAAAACTTACTCGTTGAACATTTCTCCAACGCTGCGTCCTTCGTGAGCGCGGCGGATGACCTCGCCCAGCAGCGGCGCGACCGAAATGACTGTCAGCCGGTCGCCCAACAGGGCGCGCTTTTCGGGCGGGAGGGGGACAGTATCGGTGGTGATGAATTTGGTCACCGGCAGGGCGGCCAGTCGTTCGGCGGCGTTCGCTGAGAAGACCGGATGGACAAAGACGACGTACACGCGCCGTGCGCCACCCTCTTTGACGAGATGGACAGCCTGCGCCGCCGAGCCGCCGGTATCAATCTCGTCGTCCACCAGGATCACATCCCGGTCTTTGACGCTGCCGATGATGGTCAGCGCCTCGGCGCTGGCGTCGTTGGCCGCGCGGCGCTTCTCGATGAAAGCAATCGGCACGTCAATATCGGAAGCGATGTTGCGGCCTTTCTTAGCGTAGCCCAGGTCCACGGTCACGACGACCGGGTCTGTCAAGTCAGGCCGGATGTTCTGGTTGACGTAATCGGTAATGAGATGCGAGGCAGTCAGCACGTCGCCGGGGATGGAGAAAAAGCCCTGGACTTGTCCGGCGTGCGGGTCGAGGGTCATGTAGCGATCCGCACCGGCGACCTCGATCATGTCCGCCACCAAACGGGAAGTGATCGGGATGCGCGGCTGGTCCTTTTTGTCCGAGCGTCCATAACACAGGTAAGGGATGACCGCGGTGATGCGCGCCGCCGAATCCAGCCGCAGGGTTTGGAGCATGATGAGAAGCTCCATCAGATTCCGCTGGACAGGCGCGGAGGTGGTCTGGATCACGTATACATCCTGGCCGCGCACGCTGCCGTGCAGTTTGACGAACAGGTTGTCGTTGGGGAAAAGGACGATGTCCCGCCCGCACAGCTCCTCGCCGAGGTGATCGGCGATCTTCTGAGCCAGGTCGGGGAAGGACGTTCCGGCATACAATTTGATGCCGCCGTAAACTCTCATCTCATGCGAACGCGGGAGCATAGCTACTCCATTCCACGACGCGCCTCCCATTCCGAACGCAAGACGCTCATGATGAATTCATCCTGATACTGGCCGTTTTTGTATCGTCCCTGCCGCAAGCGTCCTTCGAGGACGAAGCCAGCTTTCTCGTAGGT
This sequence comes from Anaerolineae bacterium CG2_30_58_95, assembly GCA_001872165.1. Classification (GTDB taxonomy): domain Bacteria; phylum Chloroflexota; class Anaerolineae; order Anaerolineales; family Villigracilaceae; genus CG2-30-58-95. The sequence goes on along the minus strand of MNXK01000048.1, from coordinate 1,306 downwards.
ACGGATGGCGCGTTTGTTCGGCTCGTAAACGTGCAGGTAAATACGGTTCAGGTTGAGGGTCTCGAAGCCGTGCTTGAGCAGCAGGCAAACCACTTCTGTGCCATAGCCGTGATTCCAGATGGATTTATCGCCGATGAAGAGACCAATCCCGGCAGAGCGGTTCGCCCACTGGATATTATGGAAGCCACTGTTGCCGACGAGCCGCCAGCCATCCCCAGACTGGATTTCAATCGCCAGCGGTTTCTCTTCTGGAGCGAGGTCGGCCAACTTCTCGAACCAGCGGATTTCATCGGCGGTGGAGATGGGCAGTCTCATCATCAGGTTCTCGATCACCTCAGGGTCGTTCAACCAGCCGACAAAAAAGGGAATATCTTCCCGTTCCACACTGCGCAGGCGGATGCGTTCGCCGTAGATCATTGCTTCCTCCCGGACTGCGAAGTCTCCTGACTTCGCCTGATCTTCGCGGCGACAGGAGTCGCCGCACTCCCATTCAACAAAGCCTTGACAGCTTTCCACGGCGAGAGCTTGTGCTCGAAAACTTGAGCAAGCACCTTCTCGTAGTAAGCTGCCTGGATTTCGGCGCGGAATTGCGCCGCCAGAGATTCCTGGATCAACGCCTCGACCTCGCGTTCCAGGCGGGAGCGCTCGCGGCGCGACCAGTCTCCGCTCTGGCGCAGGTGCTCCTTATGACGGGCAATGGCTTCGGCCAGTTCGGCGGAGCCTGTCGCCTGGATGGCGATGGTGCGCAGGAGGGGGGGAACCCATAGATTTCCAGGCAAACCGGCAGGGGCATCCAGGGTTTCGACCTTGCCATGGTGCTGGAAAGTACGCCGCACCGGATGCGCCAGTTCCAACATGCCGCGTAGGGCGCGTTCGGTGATTTCCACGCCGGGCTGGTCGGCCTTGTTGAGCACCAGGATGTCGGCGATCTCCAGGATGCCGGCCTTGATGGCCTGGATGTCATCCCCGAAGCCCGGCGCCTCGACCACCAGCGTGGTGTGCGCCAGGCGGGCGATGTCCACCTCCGCCTGCCCCGCGCCGACCGTTTCGATGAAGATGATCTCGTAACCGGCCGCGTCGAAGACCTGCGTCAGGGCGGCTGTGGCGTGGGCCAGGCCTCCGAGCGAGCCGCGCGTGGCCATCGAGCGGATGAACACGTCTGGATCGCCGGCCAGGTCGCGCATCCGCACCCGGTCGCCGAGCAGCGCGCCGCCGGTGAAGGGACTGGTCGGGTCCACGGCCACGATGGCGACGCGTTTCCCCGTCTGCTTGCGGTAATACAATGCCAGTTGGTTGACCAGCGAGG
>MNXK01000235.1 GCA_001872165.1 Anaerolineae bacterium CG2_30_58_95 | reverse complement strand
TCGACTGCCAGTTGGCCGCGTCGCTCTCGTCGTGACCGGTCACCGGGCCGCCGGTCGAGGCCATGGTCAGCCGCTCGGGCCACTGTTTGACCAACTGCTCCACCTCGCGGCAGACGCGTTCGAGTGGGTGCCCGGATACATTATCCGCATTGGCGTAGGTGTAGGGGCTGAAGGTGAACATGTACCCAGCAGGGATGTGGATCGGCACGTTGTCGAAGGCGGTCTTCATGATGGCGCCGGCCCAGCCAGCTTCGTAGGCTTTTGTCATCTGTTCCAACCCGTCTGTGACCGGCGAGGCCGAAAGCAGATAAGGGGAACGAATCGGGCGTCCGAAGAAATCGGTTGCCAGGGATACAGGCACCGGTTGATAGCCGGGCAGTGCGTAGGTTGATTTGGTCGCCTTTTCGATCACGGGCTTTGGCTGGTCTTTCAGATAGGCGTCAATCTCGACGGCTGCGTTCTTGCCGGTCGCAACTGCCTCCACCACGGTTGTCGGCCCGGTCAACATATCGCCCGCGTAGAACAAACCTTCGGTTTGTTCACGGGGGAGGGCCGAGCGCATCCCGATCGCAATGACTACCGCGTTGAAACCGGTTCTCACGCCTTCAGTCCCGCGCACATCGCGAACATTGGCCGGGCTGAAAGGTAAACCCTCCAGGAGTTGGACCTTCATGGTCTCTATCCCCGATATACCCCGGTTGTTTTTTGTGATCCGGCTCACGCGAATCCGCCCGTTCACCTCGATGTCGTAGTCAACCAGTTCCTGCCGTTCTTTGGCAGCCAGCGGCATCTCGGAGAGCTTTTCGAGCATGAACAACTCGACGTGCCGGGCGCCTCGTTCTTTGGCAGCGATGGCGCAATCCATGGCGGTCGCGCCGCCGCCGATCACGGCCACGCGCCCATCGAAGCTGTACGCCTCCAGCCTGGAAAGCAGGTCAACCATCTTGATTGCCAGATCTTCGTTCTCGATGCCAAGCTGGATCGGTTTCCAAAGGCCGGCCGCGACGCAAACGGCGTTGTAGCCCTGCGCCAGCAGGCTCTTGGGATCGGCGACCTTCATCCCGGTTTTTACTTGGATTTCACCGGATGAAAGGAGGAAATCAATATCCGTCTCGACCACCTTCTTATCGAGGTGCTGGTCTGGGATCAAATTCATCATTCCGCCGAGTTGGTCGCGGCTCTCGAAAATGTCCACTGCGTAGCCCATCTGCGCCAGTGCAGCCGCAGCTCCAAGTCCGGCCGGGCCGCCGCCAACGATCGCGACTTTCATTCCATTCGGGGCTGGTATGCTCAGTTTTGGGATTCCTCCCAGGCGTTTTGCCATCTCAACGATTGTTGCCTGCACGAGGGGAATATTGATCGCCCCGTCGAATTTCTTGTGCGTACAGGCTGCCATGCAAAACTTGTCCGGGCAGACCATGCCGCAGACGCCGCCAAGCGGATTGCTGCGCATGATTTCACCGGCAGAGCGCTTGAAATCCGAGGAATTTCCCACTCGGGCGGCCATGATGAAATCGAATGGCGAGCAATTAGCGGGACAGGCTGCTTTACAGGGTTTCTCCTCGCAATACTCGCAGCGCAGTAATTCTGCCTGGAGTTGATGCCTGGTCATGATGAGCGAATCGGAAATTTTTTTATCCATATCACACCTCTATAAGTTGAGTTTTTCCAGACCGCCGAGCAACTCCAAATCCTCGGGCAGGTCCAGGTCAAGAGCCAGGCGGTCGGAATGGATGACTTCCAGTTTCGCTCCGGCCTCAGCTGCCCGTTCGCTGTGACGCTGGAACGAAGCCGGCCCGTAACCGTACTCGATCAGGCCGGCGGGGTTGACGAACAGCCCATTGGTGCCGTCCAGCCGCCGGTCCGGGGCGATGACGACCACCGGCGGTTTTTTGCCGCGTTTGAGCAGGCGGCGCACGTCTGAGGGGGTAAGCAGGGGGATGTCAGCGGGCAGGATCAGCACGGCGTGCGCGCCGTGCGCCTTCGCCACAATCGTGGCGCGCTGGATGGCGGTGTTGAACTGCGGCGCGCCGTCCTCCAAAACGGTTCGCCCGCCCATGTCACGCGTCAGGGCCAGCGCAGCCGGGTCGCGGCTGACCACCAGGGTATGTTCGATTTCGGAGACCTCGTTGAGCGTCGTCAGGGTGTGCTCGAGCAGGTAGCGATTCAGGTGGGTGCGCTGATCTTCAGTCAGCATACCGGCCAGGCGCGATTTGCCGCGCCGCAGAGGTTTGACAGGGACGATGGCCCAGATGGTCATAGCGGAGATATAAAGTTTAGCACATCTTGGGCTAATCTGCGACGGTCTTCGGGCGTTCTCATGATCGTGTTTGTGACCAGTGTTTGGATGCCCATATTTTCTACTTCGGCAGCTTGCATTTGGTCAACTTTGTCGAGGACGAAGTGGGTCAAACGCGAGCCGTAATGCCGGGCGACGGCCAGCGCCGAAGGCGTGATGCCCAGCTCGGCGTACATCTTCGCGGCCGGCCCCTTGACCGTCCGCCCGCCGATGATGGGGGAAACAGCGACTGTGGCTGATGGCTGATGGCGGATGGCGGATGGCCGATGGCAGATGGCTGATGGCTCGAGGACGGCAAGGATGGGATCAATACTGACCCAGGGGTTGGAGGGGCAGATGAGGATGGCCTGAGCTTGTCCGATTGCTTCCAGTACACCAGGCGCGGGTTTGGCGGATTCGACGCCTGCAAAGCGAAAGCCTTTCACTCTCGGCTCGCACTTGCGGTGGACGAAATATTCCTGGAAGGGCAATTCACCATATTCGACCGTGTCCACGATGGTGCGGACAGGCTCATCGCTCATCGGCAGGACGACCTGTCTCACGCCCCAGGCGCGGCAGAAGTCACGCGTGATCTGGCTGAGACTTTCTCCACTGCGCAAGCGGCGCGTCCGCTCGATGTGGGTGGCGAGGTCTTTGTCGCCTAGTTTGAACCATCCTTCACCGCCGAGTCTGGCGATGTTTTCCAGCACGTGGAAAGTTTCAGCGGCGCGGCCCCAGCCGGTTTCGGGGTTAGCCAGTCCTGCCAGCGTGTAGCAGACCGTATCCAGGTCCGGGCAGATGGTCAGGCCGAGATGCTCGAAGTCGTCGCCGGTGTTGACGACGACGGTCAGGTCTTCGGGAGGCAGGATTTGGGCGAGTCCGTCGGCGAGTTTGGCACCGCCGACTCCGCCCGCCAGGGCAACGATTTTCATCTTGCTGTTTTTATCGAGGGCTACCAAGTTGTCGCATAAATTGCTCTGACTTCGGATTTCCAAAAAGCAAGTTTCTCATCTTCGGTGGCTCCGGCTCGCAACCTACCCAAAGTGACAGCCAGTTCAAAGAAGCCATCGCCGGGCATTCCTTTTTGCAAATTCATAACCAGAGCGCCCAGCATGGGCTTGCCTTGCTGGTGCATATGTTGACATATTTCCCCGAGTAATTGACCTGCTTGGGCGGCGGCATAATTGCCGCGTTTCAATCCCAAGGCCTCGAAAATATAAAGATAGCCAATGGGAGGTTTTCTTTGTCTCGCCAGCGAAGTCAAGTAATCTAGCACTTGATTATAGGGCGGGGTTAAGTAATACTTCGGGGCGTACTTGAATGTTATAGACATGGTTTCTCCTTTCTTCAAAGGCGCTCATTACAATTATGGCACAATTCCATGAATAGTGCGCGGTTATAATCAAGCCAATTTCAGAAAAGGATCGCTCCGATGCGCCGCTACCTCTACTTCACCGTCTTCGTTTCCGGCATGACCTCGCTGGCCGCCGAATTTGGCGCCTCGCGCCTGCTGGGCAATGTCTTCGGGACGAGCAACCTGGTCTGGGCTGCCATCATCGGCCTCATCCTCATCTACTTGACGGCGGGATACTTCCTCGGCGGCCGCTGGGCGGACCGCTCGCCGCATCCCAAAACGATGTACAGCCTCCTGGCCTGGGGTGCATTTACGCTCGGCGTCGTACCTTATATCGCCCAGCCTGTCCTGCGAGCCGCCGCGACCGCTTTCGACGGCCTGCAGGTGGGCATCCTGCTCGGTTCTTTCGCGGCTGTGCTGATTCTATTCAGCGTGCCGGTGACGCTGTTGGGGATGATCTCGCCCTTTGCCATCCGCTTGAGCATGGACGATGCGCGGCGCGCCGGCAACGTCTCCGGGGACGTCTACGCCATTTCCACGCTCGGTTCGTTCGTCGGGACGTACCTGTCAGTGCTGGTGCTGATCCCGACCATCGGCACCACCAAAACCTTCCTGGTCTTCAGCGTTGCCCTGCTGTGTGTGGCGCTGGCCGGCCTGGGCATAAGCGGCGGGCGCAAGGCGGTGCTGGCCTATCTTCTGATGGTCGTCCTGCTAGCCGGGGTTGCTCTCGTGGGCGGGCGCGGCGGCATCAAGAAAACTTCCGGCCAGATCTTCGAGACCGAATCGGCCTACAACTATATTCAAGTGCTGGAGGTGAACGGCTATCGTTACCTGCGTTTGAACGAAGGCCAGGGCGTCCATTCGGTTTACCATCCAGATACGCTCGACTACGGTGGCCCGTGGCAGCAATTCCTGGTCGGGCCATTTTTCTACCCGGACCGTGCGCCTGCGGACGTACGCCGGATCGCCATCCTCGGCCTGGCCGCTGGCACGACTGCCCGCCAGGCAACTGCTGTCTTCCCAAATGTTGTAATTGACGGCTTCGAGATTGACTCGGCGATTGTCGAGGTGGGGCGTGAATATTTTGGGATGAATTTGCCCAATCTGAACGTCATCGTGCAAGATGGCCGCTGGGGTTTGGCGAACAGCCGTGAGAAGTACGACTCTATTGCGGTTGACGCCTACCGCCCACCCTACATCCCCTGGCACATGACCACGCAAGAGTTCTTCCAAATCGCCGCCAATCACCTGACCGAGCAGGGTGTGCTGGTCATCAACGTCGGGCGGGCACCCGGAGACCGGCGGCTGATTGACGGCCTGGCGACCACCATCGGGACGATTTTCCCATCCGTTTACGTGATGGATATCCCCGGTACGTTCAACGCCATGATTTATGCCACCCTCCAGTCAACCGATGCGACGAACCTGGACCACAACTTGCTCGCCCTTTCGACGCGCGCGGACGCCCCCCCGCTCCTGCTGAAATCCATGTCCCTGGCCTGGGAGAATCTCCAGCCCGCGCCGCAGCGCACAACGGTCTTCACCGACGACCTGGCGCCCATCGAGTGGATCACGAACAATATGATCCTGAATTTCGTGCTGCATGGGGAGATAGAAACATTACAATGAAAACCCTTCACCAAATTTTCTCTTGGCTCATCACCCTCCTCATTCCTGTCGCCCTGGTTTTCCTCGGCCTGCGCCTCTTGCTAACGCCGGTATTTTTGCAAATCGAATACCACACGCCCGGCTTCCCGCCAGATGATTATGGCTTCAGTCTCCAGGATCGCCTGCATTGGTCGCAGATTGCGCTCCGGTACCTCGTGAATGATGCCAATATAGATTTTCTGGGCGACCTGACCTTCCCTGACGGTTCGCCGCTTTACAACGCCCGCGAATTGAGTCACACGCAGGATGTCAAGAATGTAGTACAGCCGGTGATGATTATTGGCTATGCTATCTGGTTTGTCGTTCTCGGCCTGGGGGTGTGGGCGCAGTGGGGGAATTGGTGGCAGGCGTATCGTCGCGGCCTGTGGCGGGGCGGCTGGCTGACGGCCGGTTTAGTAGCGGTGATTGCCGTCTTCGCGGCGACCAGTTTCTGGCAATTCTTTACCGAGTTCCACAGCCTGTTCTTCGAGGGCGATTCGTGGCTGTTCTTGTATTCTGACACCCTCATCCGGCTTTTCCCGGTGCGTTTCTGGCAGGATGCCTTCCTGGCGGTGGGCGCGATCGCGCTGGGCGGCGGCCTTGGGATGGGATTGGGGTTGAGGCCGAAATCGTGATGCAGTGTTATGTATTGCGAAAGGGCGAGAATGCCCGCCCCTTCGTGGTGTATAATGGCAGTTTAGCGCAGCTACCATAATACCTTTTCAAGGAGCAGATAGATGGCAGAATTTTTATCTTTACAAGACCGGGTTGCAATTGTCACCGGCGGCGCTCAGGGCATCGGCAAAGCGATTGCCGAGAGATTGGCCCACTGCGGGGCCACCGTCGTAGTGGCGGACTTACGGGTTGATAAGGCCGAGGCGACAGCCAGCGAAATAACTGCAAAGACCGGTCAGCGGGCTATCGCCGCCCAGGTGGACGTAGCTGATAACGCCAGCGCTAAAACATTGATTGACCGTGTCGTCGAAGAATTTGGGCGCGTGGACATCCTGGTGAATAACGCCGGTATCACCCGCGACAACCTGATTATGCGGATGAAAGAAGAAGATTGGGATTTAGTGCTGAACATCAACCTCAAGGGCGCTTTTAATTGTTCCCAGTCCGTTGTGCGGACGATGATGAAACAGCATTATGGCCGCATTGTTAATATCACTTCCGTTTCGGGCGTGAGCGGCCAGGCAGGCCAGACGAACTACTCTTCCTCGAAAGCCGGCCTGATTGGCTTCACCAAAGCCCTGGCCAAGGAAGTCGGCTCCCGCAATGTCACCGTAAATGCCGTTGCACCGGGTTTCATTGAGACCGACCTGACTGCAAACCTGCCCCAGGAATTAAAGGATTCGGCCATCAAATTGACGCCGGTCGGCCGGTTCGGAAAGCCGGAGGATGTGGCTATTGCCGTAGCCTTTTTCGCCTCCGACGAGGCCGCTTTCATCACCGGCGAGGTATTAAAAGTGGATGGCGGAATGATAATTTGATTTCATGACCGTCATTCCCCTTCGGGGACGATGTGCGAACCGCCCCGGAAGGGGGATGACATGTCGGAAATGGAGATTTTAATGACCGAATATCATTCTGGCGGTAAAACTACACTTACTTCTGACGTTATCTTGACCATCGCCCGCATGGCGGCTCTGGAAGTGGAAGGCGTCAATGGCCTGGCGCCCGTCCGGGGTGGCGTAAACCGCCTGTTTGGCCGCGGCCATGACGGGGTGCGGATAGAGATCGAAGATAACAACGTCTTTGTAGATGTCTTTCTGGTGCTGAATAATAACGTCAATATTCGCGAAGTCAGCCGAAATGTCCAACTCCAAGTGGCGCGCGCTATCACCGAAATAACCGCGCTTGAAGTCGGCTACGTCAACATCCATATCCAGGATATCGAATACCCGGCCAACGAGGGCTGATATGCTATGAAAGCACGCACCAGGGCACGCGGTTTGGCCCTGCAGGTACTTTACGAAATTGATCTAGCCGGCCATTCTCCAGCGGAGGTTCTAAAGGAACGCCTGGAGGATGAGCCTCTCGGCGAGGAACTGGGGGAGTTTGCCCGCCAGATCGTCTTCGGCGTTCTCCCCATCCGTGAACAATTGGATATCATCCTGACCAAGTATGCACCCGAGTGGCCGCTCGATCAGGTCGCCATCATTGACCGCAACATCCTGCGCATGGCTACCTGGGAGTTTGCCGTGCAGAAAGAAACGCCGGTCAAGGTTGCCATCAACGAGGCGGTCGAGCTGGCGAAGCAGTATGGCTCGGACAGTGCTTCGCGCTTTGTCAATGGCGTGCTCGGCAGCCTGGTAGATCATCAGAACGAAATTTCACAGGTAATTCACACAAAAGGTTAAAGGTATATGGAAATCTTGGGAATTGGCCCACTCGAACTCCTCTTCATTTTGCTCATCGCGCTGATCATTCTGGGGCCAAAGGATCTGTCGAAAACGGCTAAGACCATCGGGAAGGGATTGAATCAACTCGTCCGCTCAGATACCTGGAAAACAGTGACCGAGGCCTCCCGCCGGCTGCGCACTTTACCGAACGAACTGATGCGCGAGGCCAATCTGGAAGAACTACAAAAGACAGCCTCCCAAGAGCTTTCTGAGACGGCGAAGGAAACCCAGAAAGCGTTAGAAGCCTGGACGACTCAGCCGGAAACGATCATCCATACGCCTGAGAACCCTCCCGAACCTGCCAATACGATGGCCCCGCCAGCAAAGGATGGCGAATCATTACAATCAGTAGATCATGAAAACGTAGTAACGACTTCAGTCGTGCCGCCAAAAAGCGACTACACCTGCCCTGGCGGGCGGTGCCAGGGAAGTCGCCACTACGGAGCCTTTTCGTGAAGTACGTCTGTGAGGCTTTATGCGTAAATTCTGGATTGCATTGTGGCGCGTCGTAACTTTCCCTTTTCGGGCAATCTGGTGGCTCGTTTCCCGGCCGGTCAGGCTGTACAAGAAGACCTATACCTTCCTGACCGACGAACCTGAAGACCGGCCAATTACGGACGCCTTTGCCGATACCGTCAAAAAACCGGCTGCATTGTTGGATCACCTTGAGGCGCTTCGCAAGCATCTATTCCGCATGTTGATCGCACTGGCGCTGGGGATTTTGCTCTGCGCAACTTATACGACCCAGATCATTGATTTCCTCGCGAAGCCAATCGGCGGCATCCATGCGCTAAAAGCCATTGACGTGACCGAATCGGTGGGTGTGTTCATGCGCGTGGCCTTGCTGGGGGGCTTCGCAGTCGCCTTGCCTTATCTTGCATTCGAAGTCTGGCTGTTCGCTGCACCGGGATTGCACGCCCGGCCGCGTCGCCTGGGTTTGTTGGGCATTCCGCTGGCCGGGATATTTTTTGTCGGCGGGATGGCTTTCGCCTACCTCCTCCTGCTCCCCACCGCGCTGCCTTTCCTGCTTAGCTTCATGGGCATCCAGACCATCCCGCGCCCGTCCTCGTACATCAATTTCGTCACCGGCCTTTTGTTCTGGATCGGCGTTTCCTTCGAATTTCCGCTTATCATCTACGTGTTGACCCTGATGGGCATCGTCAAGCCGCCCTTCCTGGTTCATAATTGGCGCATCGCGGTGATCGTGATCGCGATCCTGGCGGCCGCCATAACGCCGACCGTTGACCCGGTCAATATGACCCTGGTCATGGCGCCGATGATCTTGCTGTATTTTCTCAGCATCGGCATGAGTCACCTGGCCTTGATTGGTCGAAAACGCACTGTGACGGAAGCCTCTTGATCGTCTCGCCTTTTTTCCCCACTTTCATCGTTATCTGAAGGATGGGATATGAAAAACCACCTTGTCACTCACCTGACTCTTCGACTGATCCTGCTCACAAGCCTGAGCGCGCTGCTCTTGAACGGCTGCACGCTCTCGCTGATTGACACTTCCGGCCTCGTCCCGCCGACCCCTACGCTGCCGTATTCTCTCCCACCGACATCTACGCCTCAACCAAATGCGGAAGTGACTTTCGACGTGAGCCTGCCTGCGCCGCTGCTGCCGGGCGAGAGCCTCTACTTGAGCGTGGTGGATGAAGTCACCGGGCTGGCGCTGAACGCGACCAACTATCCCTTGCGCGGAGTGGACACGCTGCATTACACGCTTGCCCTGCCGCTGCCCGTCAACAGCGTGGTGAAATACCGCTACCTGCGCCAGACAACCCTGTCCATCCTGGAGGATAGCTCGGCGGATCAGGCCGTGCGTTACCGGATGGCCTACGTCACCGGGCCGATGGCCGTACAGGACGTGGTCGCCAGTTGGAGCGATAGCCCGTTCTCGGGTCCAAGCGGGCGCGTTGTCGGGCAGGTGGTCAACGCCACAGATGGGGCGCCCATCCCCGACACCCTGGTCACGGCCGGCGGTTCGCAGACCTTGACCGATTCGAGCGGCAATTTCTCCCTGGAGGGCCTGCTTCCAGGGACGCACAACCTGGTCGCCTATGCCCTGGACGGGATGTACCAGACCTTCCAGCAAGGCGCAGTCGTGGCGGCGGATAAGCCCACGCCGGTCAAGGTCACGATGGCTCCCGCCGCGCTGGTCAACGTGGTCTTTACCGTGATCGTACCCCGCGATACCGTCCCGACCGCGCCGATCCGCATGGCCGGTAATCTCTATCAATTGGGCAATACATTTGGCGACCTGAATGGCGGCTTGAGCACGGTCGCCATGCGTATGCCTGTCCTTTCGCCGCTGCCGGATGGCCGTTTCACGCTCTCGTTGATGCTGCCGGCCGGCGCCGACATCCGCTACAAGTACAGCATGGGGGATGGCTTCTGGAACGCTGAACATCGGCAGAACGGCGAGTTCGTCGTTCGCCAGTTGATCGTCCCGCAGGCCAACGCCCTCGTCCAGGATGTGGTCGAGACCTGGCAGGCTGGCTCCTCCGCGCCGATCCTGTTCGAGGTCAGCGTCCCGCTCGAAACGCCGGTCACGGACGTGGTTTCCATGCAGTTCAATCCTTATGGCTGGACCGAGCCGATCCCGATGTGGCCGCTGGGGAACAACCGCTGGGTGTATGAACTCTTCAGTCCCCTGAACATGCTGGGCACATTCGAGTATCGTTATTGCCGCAGCGACCAGTGCGGCAGCGCGGACGACGTTGCCACGCCGGATGGCCACCACGGCCAGCCGATCTCCACCAGCCTAACGCCGCAGGATTTGCAGGATACGGTCAGCGGCTGGACCTGGCTGCAACCTTCAACGCCGGGTTCGTTGGTCGGCTTGACGGTGACGCCGCGCCCTGCCGGTTTCTGGGCGGGCGTCGAACTCCAGGCGTATTACGATCCCACCTGGCAGGCGCTCATGCCCCAGGCCTTTCAAAACGTGCAGGCGGTTGGCTCGAATTGGGTCGTAATAACGCCGACATGGACGTATAGCCGTAGCTCGCCGCTGGTTTTTGCGCCAGTACCGGGTCATGATCCACTATGGGACGATACGGACGAGACTATCGGCCGGGCGCGTGCCCTCAACCTGAACGTGGCTCTCTTCCCCTCGGCCAATTTCCCGAACTCGGCCGAGGAATGGTGGAAAGCAACGCCGGGTGACGAAAGCTGGTGGGATAGCTGGTTCGCGCGTTATCAGGCCTTCGCCCTCTATTACGCCGACCTGGCGACCCGCTCCGGCGCGCAGTGCCTGATCCTGGGCGGCGACTGGCTGGCCCCGGCTTATCCTGGCGGCAGCGATACTCTCCCAGTGGATGCGGATTCACGCTGGCGCAACCTGATTGCCGAAGTCCGCGAGCACTACGCCGGCGCGGTCTATTGGGCGTTGCCTTATCCTGGCGGGTTACAAAATGCTCCCGCTTTCATAAAGGACACGGATGGCATCTACCTGCTCTGGTACGCGCCGTTGAGCAATTCGGCCGCCCCTTCGGTCGAAGAGATGCAAACGCAAGCCGGTCAATTGCTGGATAAAGATATCCAACCCTTCCAAGCGTCGTGGCAGAAGCCGCTGGTGCTGGCCGTGGCCTATCCCTCGGTCAACGGCGCGGCGAACGCCTGTCCGCCGGATGGCAAGGGCGGCTGCCTGCCCTGGACGGCGTTCAGCCAGCCCAAGGCGGATAATCCCGCCTTCAGTGTGGATATGAAAGCCCAGGCGGATATTTACCAGGCGCTGCTGAGCGCGGTCAACTCACGCGCCTGGGTCACGGGTTTCGTCAGCCGCGGCTACTATCCCCCCACCATCTTGCAAGATAAATCCGCCTCGATCCACGGCAAATTGGCTGCGGATATCTTGTGGTACTGGTATCCGAGGCTGTTGGGAGCGGCGAAGTAAACCTTTTCGGTAGAGTCTGACAGGATAGGCAGGCAGAAAACATGGCATACGCGTGGTGTATAATTGAAACGCGAGGTGAAAGATGCCCCATTTAGCACAAGCAGCCCTTAAATACGACGTTGACGTTACCGAAAACGGATTGGTTGAATTAAGCGTTCCGTTCCCTCCCGGCGCGCGTGTGACTGTTTTCGTTGTCGAGGTGGGAGAATCTTTTAGCGATTTAATGTTGGCGGCAGAAAGCAGTCTCGACTTTTGGAAAAACCCTTTGGATGACGAGGACTGGAACAATGCCTGAACAGGGGGATATTCTGCTGGTTCCAATCCCATTCACAGACCTCTCGTCACAAAAGCGGCGGCCTGTTATCGTCATTTCAAACAACTCGTACAACAAGAAGGCAACGGATATTGTTGTTGTGGCAATGACCTCCAACCCCGTGGAGACGGATTACAGTTTCACTATAACCTCGGTTGATCTAGAAAAGGGGACACTCAACCATCCCGGCAAAGTGCGCGTGGATAAAATCTATACGCTTTCTCAATCCATTGTAGTCAAGACATTTGGACAAGTGAACGAAACAACGATCGAGCACATTCGGCAAACGTTGAAAGAATTGACAGCAAGGAACTCCTGAGACAGTCCGCAGAAAGTATGGACTCGCGAGTCCCCTCTCCCCCGCGCTATGAGTGTTTAGCAAGAACAGCCCGCAAACCAAGGGCAAAATGACCGGAGGCCTCCGTATGTGGGAGGCCTCCAACAAGGAGAAGAAAAAAATGTCCAAAATCAAGAAAGGCTACCG
>MNXK01000240.1 GCA_001872165.1 Anaerolineae bacterium CG2_30_58_95 | reverse complement strand
GGTCGGAGCCTTGCGGGTAGAACCGGCGCCCAAAAAGCTCGCCAGGTTTACGCAGGTCGAAGGTCACGGTGTCAACCGAGTAGTAATTGAGGCCCAGGTAATCTTGCGTGCCTTTCGCTTCCGGGATGCGTACCTTGCCCAACGGCGTGCGCATGACGCCCGTGCGGATGGCAGTCGGAAAGGCCATGTTAATGGCATTGAAGTGGATATTGCGCTCCAGCCGGTCGAGCGGGAAGCCGGGCCGGGCTGCGAGCATCGGCCGGAAGTGCAGGGCGTAACCGGCGCGCGCCTCAGGCTGGATTTCGTGGATGGCGCGGTAAGCTGCGGCGTGGCCGCGCGCCATGTTGGCCGCCACCCGCATTGCCAGGCGCAAATCCTTCTTGCCGGGCGGGAAGGCCCCCGCGGCGTAACCGCTCAAGGCATAGATATTCGGCTCGTTGATGGTGCACCACAGAGAGCAGTATTCTTTCAGCGCCTCCACCACTTTGCGCGTGAAGTTCTCGAAGAGCGGGACGACGGCATCGGTCTCCCACCCACCCCCTGAGCGTTCGCCTGGGCGCTCACGCCGAAGACCTGTCGAAGGGTCACCGAGCCAGAGCGGGTCGGTGAAGTGGTGCAGCGTGACCATCGGCGTCATACCGCGCTCGCGCAGTCCGCGCAGCATGTGGCGATAATGCTCCAGCGCGTCCTCATCCCAGCGGTCGGGCGCGGGCTGGATACGGCTCCACTCGACCGACAGGCGGTGGGTGTTCTGCCCTGCCTCGGCGGCGCGGTCGAAATCCTCCTTCCAGCACCCACCCCACCAGTCGCAGGCCAGGCCGGATTTCTCCCCGTTTGCGATGCGACCTTCTTGTTGCTCCCAGGCCCACCAATTGTTGTTCGTGTTATTGCCTTCGACTTGATGCGCGGCGGTGGCCGTACCCCACAGGAAGCCGCGCGGAAAATGGAATGAAGCGGTTGGCATGTTGACTCCGTGCTGCGTATTTCGTACTGCGTATTTCGTCCTGCGTATCGGATTACGCAATACGCACTACGCAGTATTTCGTGAAAGGTAAGCCAGGTATAGGGTGACTGAACCGGCGACGGCGGCGTTCAGCGATTCGACTTGTCCCTGCATTGGCAAGCGCAGCAGGAAATCGCATTTGGATTTGACTAGTGGACGGATGCCTTCGCCTTCGCTGCCCACCACCACGGCCAATGCGCCCTCCAACCGGACCTCAGACGGGCCGCGCGAATCCGGGCCTTCGTCCAGGCCGACGATCCACGCCCCGGCCTCCTTCAGGTCTGCGATGGCCTGCGCCAGGTTGGACTGTGCGACGAGCATGTGTTCGCTGGCTCCCGCCGACGCGCCGACGACGGCGGACGTCACCCCGGCGGCGCGGTGAGGCGGGATGACCACGCCGTGCACGCCGACCGCTTCCGCTGTGCGGATGAGCGCGCCCAGGTTCTGCGGGTTTTGCAGCGTATCCAGGATCAGCACAAACAGCGGATCGCCGCGCTGCTGGGCGTTTTCGAAGATGTCGTCCAGCGTCACGTAGGGGTAGCCGCTGACCTCCAGCGCCACGCCCTGGTGCGCATCCGAGAGCTTATCCAGCCGGGAGCGCGGCACGCGTTCAACAGGAATCTTCCGCTGAATCGCTGAATCGCTGATCTCTTTTACTCTCCCCTTTTCTTGTACGCCTTCGGCAACTTGCAAGCGAAAAACATCACGCCTCCTGGCGCGCAGGGTTTCATAGACAGGGTTGCGACCGTAGATGAATTCTTTCATAAGCCATCCGCGTATATTACGCTCTTGCGCATGGAGAAATTTGTGGGTGACATCGTAACCCACACGACCTTATGTCTCCCCCGCGAAATGCGCCCATCTTGCTCCGGCGGCGCGGGCAGCATTGACGAGTTTTCTATCCGCTGTCCAGAATTCTGCATCCAACCGCTCGGCGAGGGCGAGGTAGAGGGCATCGTAGATTTTCGAGTGGTTGATAGCCTCCGCCCAATCCAGAGCGCGCTGGCACAGATCCTTATCCAGCGGAACGACTTCCACGCGCAGGTCAAAAAAAACGTCCACGGCCTCATGCGCTTCAGGCGAGGTGATTTCCTTGCGATACGCATATTGCCGGATGGCTGAAATAACTTCCGCCTCCCAGAAAGCGGGCGCATAAACGGGGGTGCCCTCCTCATGCCACCTCTCGAAGCGGCCAAGATAAGCGGATGAGGATTCGCCGTGGATCGCTGCCCTGACAGCCATGTTGGCGTCAACGACGATCATCTTCGAGGGTTCCCATTCGAGCGAGTATTTCATTGTCCCGTTCCTCCCGCATCTGGTTGATCAATTCTACCGTGTCAATTTCGATCGGTTTGCCGCCGCGACGCTCGAGGATTCTGGCATGGAGCTGACGGATGCGGGCGAAGACTTCCTTCTGTTCGTCGCGCCTCTTTTCCTGCGCGACCACATACTCCGCCACCGCCTCACGGACAACTTCGGAGACGCTGCGGTTCTCGCGGGCGGCTATTTCCGCCAGTTTTTTGTGCTGTTCAGGCTCCAGCAAAATCTGGGCGCGGTACTTGTATCCTTGAGACATGTTTCACCTCTGCCAGGATTATACACCCGCGCAGGTGTAGCCGTCAATCAAAGTACCGTCATTACCTCGCCAGAATCCTCAAAATCTCCAACGTCTCCCTCTTTCCTCCGATTCCATTCTCCCCGCCCGGTCCCACGCAGGAGGGACAGCCGTCTTCGCATTCACATTCCTGCACCAGTTCCAGCGCCCGCGCCAGCAGATCATCGTGCATCTCGTAGAGTTTCTGGCTGAAGCCGATGCCGGCCGGGACCATGTCATAAAGCACCACCGACGGCCGGTTATCGAATTGTGCCCAGGCCGGGTCGGTAAAGGCGCCCAGGTCGCGGGGGTCGCACATCAGGAAGAGCGGGGCGAGTTGACCCAGCACGTAAACCAGCCCGGCCAGCCCGCTCCTCATGCGGACGTTGGCCTCGACTTTGCGGTGGCAGGCCGGGCAGAGAGTGATGAGATTACCCATCTGATTCGCGCGCGCGATAGCGGAGTGCGAAGTCTCCCGACTTCGCACTGCGGCGTCTGGAGACGCCGCACTCCGGATAAGGGAACGGAACGGGATTTTGTGGTGCACATCGTGCTGACGCGTCCCTTCGGGCGTACCGCAGACCTGGCAGCGGTAACCATCCCGGGCGCGGACGGCGTCCCGCAGGCGCGGCCATGTGGGGCCGTACTGGTTCGGGTCGTTCGTCCACGCGCCAGCCGCGCGCAAAGTCTCGATTGTTCCCTCGGAAAGTGAAAGCCAGTAGCCGGTGGTCTGCAGGTCGGTTGGCGGCAGGTCGAGCGGCTCCTGACCCAGGTTCTCGCGCGTGTACCAGCGCAGCTTGCGGAAGCCGACAACCTGGG
>MNXK01000206.1 GCA_001872165.1 Anaerolineae bacterium CG2_30_58_95 | reverse complement strand
ATATACCCCCATTCCCGAATAAGCAATTTTGCTTATGCAGTTTCGCGCCGGTTTGCGGATGACATCCTCCCGCCCCTGCGATACCATACGCGCATGAAGCGACGCATCTTGATCCCCCTCGCCGCCGGGCTGACCGGCTCGGCCCTGCTTACCGGCATCTATTTTGGCATCGTCTCCTGGGCGCAGGGTTTCCAGTATGCCGCCAGCCTGTTCTGGCAGGACCGCTGGATCGTGTTCCCCATCATCATCGGCTTTGGCGTTCAGGCCGCGCTCTACAGCATCTTGCGCTTCCGCCCGTTCGTGCCCGTTCACAGCACTGCCGCCCCCGCCGCTCTCACCGGCGCCAGCGGCGCGACCTCCAGCCTGGCCATGGTCGCCTGCTGCATTCATCACGTCACCGACGTACTGCCCATCCTCGGCCTGACCGCCGCCGCCACTTTCCTTGCCCGTTACCGCATCCCGTTCATGCTGGTCGGGCTGGGAATGAACCTGTTCGGAATTGCGTTCATGTCCTACACCCTTTACCGCGAAAGGCAAAAAATTCTACAACCCGGAGACTCTCATGCGTAAGATCATTTTGACTTTTGCAACTCTCGCCTTTGTTCTGACCCTCGCCGCTTGTTCTGCCGCCGCCGCCCCCGAACCGACTCTCCCAGCGCTTCCTTCGCTGCTTCCTTCGACTCCCGAACCTGTCACCGTTTCGACAGGCGTCTCCCTGCCGACAGAGACCGTCAGCGACAGCCAGGGCGCGGTGATTGTGGACATCACCCCCAAGAATTTCACCGCTGAAACCCTGGATTTCGACGTGTCGCTCAACACCCACTCGGTTGACTTGAGCATGGACCTGGCGACCCTGGCCACCCTGACCACTGATACCGGCGTCACCACCCTCCCGGCCAGCCTGTGGGATGCACCGCATGGCGGGCATCACGTGGCGGGCACACTCCAATTCCCCGCCAGTGTGGATGGGAAATCCGTACTGGAAGGCGCAAAGCAGATCACCATCAAAATTGTCAACCTGGACGCGCCGGAACGAGTCTTCACTTGGGATTTGCCGTGATGGGGTAGTGGTACTTTTTCCCCTTTTCCACGGGGATTCCCAAATACTCATAATTATATTAATCGCCACAACATTCCCAGGAGGTTGAGCAAATATGAGTAAAATCACCCGCCGCGATTTTATCAAGATCGTCAGCCAGGTTCTTTCGGCAACCGGTGTAGGCGTCATTGTCGCACCGATTGTGGCATACTTTTACCCCTCGACGCTGGAGGAAACACCCCCTGAACCGGTGCGGGTTGGTAAAGTTGATGAATTACCAGAAAACGAAGGCGGGGTTGTCCAATACGGACGCTACCCCGCTATCGTGGTAAATACATCCCAAGGTTTACGGGCATACTCAGCGGTGTGTACACACCTTGCTTGCATCGTTAAGTGGAATAAGAAGATAGGCCAGTTTGCTTGCCCCTGTCATGCTGGCTTTTACGATCCAATTGATGGTCATGTAATTTCAGGCCCGCCGCCAAGGCCTCTTGCATCCATCCCAGTGAACATTGTGGATGGTGAAATATATATAGGCGAAAAGGTATGACGCATAGTAGACCTCTTGCAAAAGTCTCCAGGATTTTGTAGAGGCGGCTCCTACGCCGCCGAAAGACGGGCATGGGAGCCCGTCCCGCAGAAATTTTCATCATAGGCTGGCACTTATGCAAGAGGTTTAATAAATATAGAGAGTGTCTTCTGGAAACTTTTCGTATATCAACAACTGTATCCAAAGATGGGAGATTGTCCATCAAAGGCCTGCCTTTCCGCCCGGGCGCAAAGGTCGAGGTGACTGTGAGCGCGGAAGCCCAAAAATCTGCGAAGCAACGACAGGCGCTGGCCGGTGAACTGAAATCCTTGTTCAAAGAAATCCGGTCTCTTCCTCAGGCCAGAACTATTACCGAAGCAGATATTGCCGCTGAAATCGCCGCATACCGCGCCTCCAAAGCCGGATGAAAGTTGTCATTGACACCAACGTATTGCTCTCAGCCGCCTGGCGGGACAAATCCCCCGAGGCGGTTATTCTTTGGATTGCCAGCCATCGCGATTGGAAATGGATCGTTTCAGATGAAATTCTGACGGAATATCGCGAAGTTCTGCGACGGGAAAAATTTGGGTTGCAGTCAGAAACCATCGAACGGTGGGAAATGATTATTACCGGATTGACCGCACTTGTGGATGTGGATATTCGAGTTCAATTTCCGCGTGACCAAAAAGATGCCATGTTTCTTGCCTGTGCAATCTCCGCCAACGCGGATTATTTCATCACGGGTGATCGCGATTTCAAGGATGCGAAGAAAATCATGAATACCACTATCCTCTCGGTATCCATGTTCAAGCGGCTGGTGTGCGATACCGACTAGCCCGCTGCTGGGGCCGAAGGGGAATGTGGAGTTCCTGGCGTGGCTGGAGGTGGGGGGCGATATTGTCGAATTATAGGGGTTGATCGATTCTGTTTTTTCATGATACGGTAAAAAATGAGTTATACTTTCGGGGCTATTATGACAAGTCACATCCGCAACTTCTGCATCATCGCCCACATAGACCATGGCAAGTCCACCCTGGCCGACCGCCTGCTGCATCTCACCGGCACGGTGTCCGACCGCGACACCACCGAGCAAATCCTGGATACGATGGATCTGGAACGCGAAAAGGGCGTGACCATCAAGGCCTCCGCCGTCCGGATGGATTACACAGCCAGGGATGGTCAGAGCTACGAACTCAACCTGATTGACACCCCCGGCCACGTGGACTTTGGCTACGAGGTCAGCCGCGCCCTCAACGCCTGCGAAGGCGCCGTCCTCGTAGTGGACGCCTCCCAAGGCATCGAAGCCCAGACCCTGGCGAACCTGTACGCCGCCCTGGAAGCCAACCTCGAAATTATCCCCGTCATCAACAAAATTGACCTGCAATCTGCCCGCCCGGATGAGGTTTCCGAAGATATCGCCAGCCTGCTGGGCGTGCCAAAAGAGAGCATTATCCGTATTTCTGCCAAAGAGGGGACGAACGTCCCGGAGGTGCTGGAGGCCATCGTCCGCCAGGTGCCGCCGCCCAAGGGTGATGACAGCCTGCCGCTGCGCGCCCTCATCTTCGATTCACACTATGATTCTTACAAGGGCGTCATCGCCTACATTCGCGTGATGGAAGGCGCAATCTCGTCCACCCAGGGCCTGCGGTTGATGGCGACGAGGTCAGATATCAAGCCGGTCGAGATCGGTATCTTTGCTCCCAATCTCAAACCAATGGAAAGTCTGACGGCTGGAGAAGTGGGCTACGTTGCCACCGGACTCAAGACTGTCCACGATTGCCGCGTCGGGGATACTGTCACCGCTTCGGCCCGCCCCGCGCCGGACCCGTGGCCTGGTTACCGTCACCCCAAGCCGATGGTCTTCGCCGGCATCTATCCGGCCGAGGCGGACGATTATCCCGAGCTACGCGACGCGCTGGATAAACTCCAGCTCAACGACGCCTCGCTTGTTTTCGCCCCGGAGACTTCCCAGGCGCTCGGCTTCGGCTTCCGCGCCGGCTTCCTGGGCCTGTTCCACATGGAGATCATCCAGGAACGCCTGGAGCGTGAGTACGACCTGGACATGGTCTTCACCGCCCCGACGGTAGCCTACGAGGTTCTGCTGCGGAACGAGACGACAGTGCTGATCAACTCGCCGGCCGGACTCCCGGATGAGTCTGAGATTGCTGAAATCCGCGAGCCGTGGATGAACATCGAGATCATCACCCCGACCGACTACTACGGCCCGATCATGGACCTGGTCACCAAGCGGCGGGGTGCGTTCAAGAGCCAGGAATATCCCGCTCCGCACCGCGTGCAGCTCAACTTTGAAATCCCACTCTCCGAAATCATCGTGGACTTCTTCGACGAGTTGAAGTCGCGCACGAAAGGCTACGCCTCGCTGGATTACCAGTTCGCCGAGTACCGCCCCGACGAGTTGCAGAGACTGGAGATTCTGGTCAACGGCGAGCCAGTGGACGCGCTGGCGGCCATTGTCCACAAAAAGGACGCCTATCACAAAGGCCAGCGCATGATCACCAAATTGAAGGGGATCATCCCGCGCCAACTCTTCGATGTCGCCATTCAGGCTTCGGGCGGCGGGCGCATCATCTCGAAGGCCATCGTCAAAGCCACGCGCAAGGACGTGCTCGCCAAATGCTACGGCGGCGACATCACCCGCAAGAAGAAGCTGCTGGAGAAGCAGAAGAAGGGCAAGAAACGCCTCAAGATGGTTGGCAATGTCGAAATCCCGCAAGAAGCCTTCATGGCCGTGTTGAAGCTGGAAGAGGAATAGATCACCACAGAGCACACAGAGAGCACAGAGAGTTCATTTCTCTCACAGAGAAGAAACTCTGTGTGCTCTGTGCCTGCCCTGAGCCTGTCGAAGGGTTCTCCGTGGTGAAAAATTCTATGTCAAATTTCTGGAAATCAGCCCGACGCTGGCTGCCGGGGGTGCTCATCAGCCTGGCAGTCATTGCTGTGATTTTATACTTCGTTGACCTGCGCCGCCTGGCGGAGGCGATCCGCTCAGCGGATTATCGCCTGCTGCTGGCCTCTTTAACGATTTCGGTGGGCTGGCTGGCCGTGCGCGGCCTGGTCTGGCGCACCCTGCTGCGAGAGAGAGCCTCCTACCGGGACGTTTTCCTGACCCTGTGCGAAGGCTACCTCTTGAACAACTTCCTCCCGTTCCGACTGGGGGAGTTCGGCCGCGCCTTTTTGCTGGGACGCAAATCCGGCCTGGGTTTCATGGAAATCCTGCCGACCATCGTCATCGAGCGCGTCCTCGACCTGGCATTTTCGGCGGCCATTCTGCTCAGCGCGGTGCCGTTCGTGGTGGGCGCAGCCGGGGCAGAACAGGTCGCCTATATCGTGGGGGGAGTCATGCTCGTGGGGCTGGTTGCCCTCTACTTCCTGGCGCGTTACCGCGACTGGGCGATGCGCCAGTTCGACCGTCTCAGCAAACGCTGGCCGAGGCTGCATAAGCGCGGCGGGAATTTCCTGGAGTCCATGTTCTCCGGGTTGACTATCCTGATGGATGGCTGGCTCTTCGTCCGCGCCCTATTCTGGATGACCCTCAACTGGGCAATTGCCATCCTCCAGTTCTATCTCGCGCTGCTGGCTTTCTTTCCACACGCCCAGCCGATGTGGGCCATGTTCGGGCTGGGAGCGGCGGCTTTCGGCGGCGCGATCCCTTCCCTCCCTGGCGCGGTCGGGACTTATGAAGGCGCGTTGGGCGGCGCGCTGGCGTTGGTGACTGGCGATCAGGCCACCTCCCTGGCGACGGCCTTGATCGTTCACCTGTTCAGTTATTTGGTTTATGGCATCCTGGGGACGTACGCGCTCTCTACGGAGGGCGAGACCCTGATGGGTGTCTACCGCCAGTTGCGGAAGAGGCAGGAAGAGCCAGGAAGAGACAGTGGACAGTGAGCAGTAATCAGTTTTCAGTATAAATCATCTCAAAAATTGTTGAGCGGGCTCCCATGCCCGCTATCGGACGGCGTGGGAGCCATCCCCGCGGATTTTTGAGACAAGTTCAAGTCAGTTTTTAGTGAGTTGAGAACGATGCCGAAGAATTATTTCATCACCGGTGGGGCCGGCTTTATTGGTTCGAACTACGTTCATCGCCTGCTGGCGCGCGGCGAGAAGGTGACCATCTACGATAATCTCAGCCGCGGCGGCGCGCCGCGCAACCTGGCCTGGCTGCAGGAAACGTTCGGGGAAAACGCGTTCAGGCTCATCGTCGGGGACGTGCGCGACGCGGCCCTTTTAACGGCAGCCGGCCGTGAGGCGGAGGTCATCGTCCATTTGGCGGGGCAAGTCGCAGTCACGACATCCGTCACACATCCAAGAGAAGATTTCGAGGCCAACGCCCTCGGCGCGTTCAATGTGCTGGAGGCGGCGCGGCTCTCGGAGCGCAGGCCGATGGTGATCTATGCTTCGACGAACAAAGTGTATGGCGGGATGGAGGATGTGCCGGTGGTCGAGCGGGCGACGCGCTGGGAATATGAGAACCTGCCCTTCGGCTGCCCTGAGACCCAGCCGCTGGATTTCCACAGTCCCTACGGGTGTTGTTATTCTGCTGAGACAGACATCCTAACGCGCGGAGGATGGAAAAGGCTTTATGATCTAGTTCCAGAAGATGAAGTTTTGACATATAACTTGGAGCGAAAGATTGCGGAATACCAGAAGCCCACGGCTCATTTTGCATATCCTTATAAGGGAAAAATGTATGTGCAAAATAACCGCCGCCTGAAAACATGTGTGACGCCCAATCATAAAATACTAGTGTCATGGGATTGCAATCATAATGAACTCGAAAATCCCCGTCTGGTTGAGGCGCAATCACTGAAGGGGAAGCCGATGGCTTATCTCCTTGCAGCAGAAATGGATGGAGGCGAAGAACGTGAATATTTCGTCTTGCCCGAGGTCAAGGCAGGAAAACATAAACATTATTTTCCGTCTCGAACAATCCCAATGGATGACTGGTTGAGATTCTTAGGATGGTATATTGCTGAGGGACATTGCTACGAAAGTCAGAAGACCGGCAATTGCACCGTCACATTGACGACCTATTATCGAACCGACGAAGCGCTGACTGTGATGCGTGCCGTGGGTTTATCGCCTGTTGTGGACAAGCATCATGTTACTGCAACGTCGCGGCAGTTATACGAGTACGTTAAACTCCTTGGCAAGAGTCATGATAAGTACATCCCTCAGGACATTAAGAAATTGAGTCGAAACCATCTTGGCATCTTGCTAAAATCTTTACTTGATGGCGACGGCAATCAACAGAGCAAAAATAGTTGGAGATACACCACTGTTTCCCGACGGTTGGCAGATGACGTCCAGGAAATCGCTCTCAAGTGTGGAATGGCCTCCTCGGTTTCTCTGGACAGGCAGGGGTTTTACAGAGTCAATCTTTGCACGACCAGGACGGCCCAATGCAATCTGGGGGCAGACCGCAGCGAATGGATTGACTACGATGGAATGACCTATTGTGTGGAAGTACCAAACTCTGTTGTAATGGTCCGTCAAGATGGATATGCTTATTTTTCTGGGAACTCCAAAGGGACGGGCGACCAGTACGTGCGCGATTACTTCCGCATTTACGGTTTGCCAACGGTGGTCTTCCGCCAGTCGTGCATCTATGGACCGAGACAATTTGGTATCGAAGACCAGGGCTGGGTGGCCTGGATGACCATCGCCGCCGTGACCGGTCGTCCGATCACCATTTACGGGGATGGCAAACAGGTGCGCGACGTGTTGTATATAGATGACTTGCTGGATGCCTACGATGCTGCCATTGCCAGGATTGACACGGCACAGGGACAGGTCTATAACGTGGGCGGCGGGCCGGAAAACATTATGTCCATCTGGGCGGAGTTTGGGCCGCTGCTGGAAAAGCTACTCGGCGAGCATATCCCGATGGCGCGCGGCGACTGGCGTCCCGGCGACCAGAAGGTCTTCGTGGCCGACATCCGCAAGGCGGAGCGAGAATTGGGCTGGAAGCCGAGAATCGGCGTGGAGGAGGGGGTGGGGAGGCTGTTCGAGTGGGTAAGGAAGAACAAAAACTCGTTCTTGGAAATGCTGTAATAATTCGGAGTTCAACCCCGAATTTTCGTTGTATAATCGGCTTATGCTGCTACGAAAAGATCATCTCGAGCGGCTCGAAACAGCCACCCGGCGCTCACCTGTGACCGCCCTGCTTGGCCCGCGTCAGTGCGGTAAAACAACGCTGGCGCGGCAGTTCATCGAAGACAAGACGGCCACCTTCTTCGACCTGGAGTCGCTCCCCGACCAGCGCCGCCTGCAAAATCCCGAACTCGTCCTGGGCGCGCTGGAGGGACTGGTCATCCTGGATGAGATTCAAACCTTGCCCGAACTTTTCCAGGTGCTGCGCGTTTTGGTGGACCGGCCTGAAAACAAGGCGCGTTTCCTCGTTTTGGGCAGCGCCTCGCCTGCGTTGGTCAAAAATGCTTCCGAGACGCTGGCCGGCCGGGTGGAGTTCGTGGAACTCTCCGGTTTTTCCCTTTCCGAAACCGGCGCGGATACCTGGCGTCAACTATGGGTGCGCGGCGGGTTCCCGCGCTCGTTCCTGGCTGAGAGCGAGGAGGATAGTCTTGCCTGGCGGGAAGGCTTTATCCGGACTTTCCTGGAGCGCGACATCCCTCAATTGGGCATCAGCATTCCGGCGGCCGCCATGCGTCGTTTCTGGACCATGCTGGCTCATTATCATGGACAGACCTGGAATGCTGCCGAACTTTCACGCTCGATGGGACTGTCGGATAAAACTGTCCGCTCGTACCTGGACATCCTGACCAGTACCTTCATGGTGCGGCAGCTCCAGCCCTGGTACGAGAATATCAGCAAGCGGCAGGTCAAAGCCCCGAAAGTTTATTTTCGTGATAGCGGCCTCTTGCATAGTTTGCTGGATATTCATGACCAGCACACGTTGCTGGGAAACCCAAAGGTGGGTTCTTCGTGGGAGGGATTTGCGCTCGAACAAATCTTACAGGCGCTGCGGCCTTCACAGGCCTATTACTGGGGGACGTATGGAGGCGCAGAACTCGACCTGATTATCATCCATTCGGGGAAGCGCTATGGTGTGGAAGTCAAATTCAACGAGGCGCCCCGAATGACGCCTTCCATGCGCACGGCTTTGCAGATCTTGGACCTGGAACATCTATGGGTGCTGTACCCGGGCCAGCACGAATATCCTGTAAGTGAACGCATCACTGTCTGGCCGCTTGCCCGGGTCATGGAATTGCCATTGAGAAACCAGTGATCCCACCCCGTCATGACCTCTTCAGCACTGGCAACCGTAGTACAATACTGCCAGCCGCTATTCGGAGGCCAAAATGGAAACCCATGAATTGGTAATCGAAATGAAGTTGCTCGAACGCCGTTTGACCCTTTACGAAGAAAAATATGGCGTCTTGAGCGACGATTTCTATCAGGCGCTCATGGCCGGCAAACTGTCCCGTTATGATGCGTTCGACGAGACGCGCGCCGATTTCAGCCGCTGGAAAGGTGTTTATGAAACCTGGCTGCGCCGGAAGAAGGCCTATACCGAACAACTCAAAAGACGCGAATTCACAGACGCTTTGCGGATCCAACCGTCTTATTAGTCATGAAAGGCAACCCGCTCCAACCGTTGGAGGCCTACAGCCATTTTGTGGCGCAGGTATTTGACCGTCGAGGTGGAGCGTTCGACGGTCGCGGTTTGGTCTGACAGCCCCTTTACAGGCATAGCCGAGGGGGAAGTTTTCTTCTCGAATGGCGTCCGTCTGCGCATTCATGAAGAGTTGGATTTCGAAGCGGGGATCATTGCATCTTACGGATACGAAGTCTATCGCGGCGTGGAACGGCTCTACTGGTACGATGACTTTCCTCACCCCAAAGACCCTGAACTGGCAGTCACGTATCCGCATCATAAACATCTTCCGCCCGATATCAAGCATCATCGCCTTCCTGCGCCGGAGATGGGTTTCGAGCGCCTAAATTTGCCTTTCTTGGTTCGTGAAATCATTGGGCTGGGAGAATGACGAACACAAACCACGGCTCGGTTAAGAGTTTATTCTAAAAGAAAGACATCCAGGATTTTCAGCCGCTTCTGGGCTTTGACCAGGTAACTTTGCGACTGCGTGCGCAGTGAAAATCGCCGTTGGGTTATAATCTGGCAGTCCTGTCCTATGACTCGCGAACACCTCACCAACCTCACCCGTTCCACTGCCCGCCGCCTGGCGCTCTCCCTCGGCATTACGCTTGCTTTCGTTGTCGTCGAAATCCTCGCTGGGGTTTTTGCCAACTCCCTGGCCCTGCTGACCGATGCGGCGCACAACTTCACCGACGTGCTGGCCCTGGCGCTGACCGGATGGGCGCTGTGGGTCACGACCAAACCAGCCCACGCCGGGAAGACTTATGGCTATCACCGCGCCGGGATCCTCGTCGCGCTGGTCAACTCGACCACGCTGGCGCTCATCGCCCTGGGCATTTTCTACGAGGCCTACAAGCGCTTCATCGAGCCGCCGGTCGTGAAAGCTGATGTGCTGATCGGCGTCGGCGCCGTGGCCGTCGTCGTGAATCTGGGTACAGCCCTCCTGGTCCGGCGCGGGGCGGAGCACGATCTCAATCTCAAGAGCGCTTTCCTGCATCTGATGGGTGACGTTCTCTCGACAGTCGGTGCGGTCGCAGCCGGCATCCTCATCCGTTTCACCGGTCTGGATTGGATAGACCCGCTGGTCAGCCTCTTTATTGGCCTGCTCATCCTGTGGAACGCCTGGGGCATTGTGCGCGAGTCGGTGGACATCCTGATGGAAAGCACGCCCAACGATATTGACCTGCCCAAGCTGGTGGCGGATGTTATGGGCGTGGATGGGGTGAGCGGCGTCCACGACCTGCACGTGTGGAGCATCTCGCAAGGGCTGCGCACGCTCTCCGCTCACATCTTGACCGGCGACATCCCCATCAGCGAAGGCGCGGCCATCCAGGCGGCTGTCAGCGAGTTGCTCAGTCATAAGTACGGTATCACCCACGCCACGCTGCAACTGGAATGCGAGGGCTGCGTCCCGGCTGATCTCTACTGCGACATCGCCAACAATCACGCCCACTGAACACTGATTACTGATCACTGACAACCGATCTCTTATGAAAATCCTCACCGTCCTCACTTACTACCGTCCCCACACCTCCGGCCTGACCATCTACGCCGAACGGCTGGCACGCGCCTTTGCCCGGCGCGGTCACCAGATCACGGTGATGACGGCGCAGTACGACCAGTCCTTGCCGCGCGAAGAAATGATGGATGGCGTGCGCGTCATCCGCGTGCCGGTAGCGGTGCGCGTCAGCAAGGGCGTTATCGCCCCGACCTTCGGCCTGGTCGCCACCAAACTGGTCTGGGAGCACGACGTGATCCAGCTCCACCTGCCGCAGTTCGACGCGCCTGGCGTGGCCTTCCGCGCCCGTCTCTTCGGCAAACCCGCCGTGCTGACTTATCACTGCGACCTGCGCCTGCCGCCCGGTCTCTTCAATCGCTTTGTCAATCTGGTCGTCAAATTCCAGAACAACATGGCCGGGATTCTGGCGGATCACATCGTAACTTATACTCAGGATTACGCGGATCACTCTTCCTACCTCTCGCGCTACCGTAACAAGCTGACCCCCATCCTGCCGCCGGTAGAACTGCCGCCGCCTGCACCCGGTTCGGTGGAGGCCTTTGCCGCCGCGCACCGCACCCGCGAGCGGCGTCCTGTGATTGGGATGGTGACACGCTTCGCCGCGGAGAAAGGGGTCGAGGTTCTGCTCGAGGCGCTGCCGTCCGTGCTGGAGAAATACCCCAAGGCGCAGGTGTTGTTTGCCGGTCAATACCAAAACGTGCTCGGCGAGCAGGCTTACGCCGACCGGTTGATGCCGCGCATCAAAAAATTTGAGGAGATGGGCTGCTGGAAGTTTCTGGGCAATCTCAGCCAACAGCAACTCGCCGCTTTTTATCCCAATATGGATGTGCTGGTTGTCCCATCCTTAAACTCGACCGAGTCCTTCGGGCTGGTGCAGGTGGAAGCGATGATGAACAACGTCCCGTGCGTGGCGTCGGCCCTGCCGGGCGTGCGCCGCCCGGTACAGATGCACGCGATGGGCAAAGTGGCGCCGATCGGCGACTCGTCTGCTTTAGCCGGGGCGTTGCTGGCGATCTTCGCCGAAAAAGAAAAATACCGCTGCGATACAGCCACGCTGGTACAACGCTACGACCCGGATTCGGTGGCGCAGGAATACGAAAAATTGTTCGAGAAGTTGATGTAGTGCGAAATTAATTTCGCACTACGGAATCACGTTGAAACCCTGTTCACGGAAGTGTTCATCGAAGGTGAAGGCGGTATCAATCCCCAGACTGTTCATGGTTTGGAAGGCAGAACAATCCACCAGGCTTAATCTGCGCCGGTTGATCCGAAGGACAAATTCGACGGCTGTATTGTGCTGTTCTTCGTCAATCCACTCGATTTTCAGGAACGGCAGAATCTTCTCTTGGAAATCACGCACCTTTTCAAGGCCGAGCCGTTTTTGGGCGATTGCCATGCTCTCGACCACGACGTAGTTGTTGGTCAACAGGATGCGGTCATCTTCGAGAAGCCGCCTCCACATCAACGAGGCGCGCTGATGATTGATGTCGCCAGCGGAAAGGATGGCGAAGAAGGCGGAACTATCAACGAAGATCATCTTCGATTGCCTGGACAAAATATTCGTCGTGGTTGACGGAAACATCGGTCTTGCCCTCGATGTCCTGGAATTCTTCGGGATGCGCATCAATGTAATCCAAAAACTCCAGCGCCCGGCGGCGTTTTTCTTCGCGGTCTGAATCCTTTATGGCCGTGACAACATACTGCGCCACGCTCTCACGCACCAGTTTCGCCACCGAGGTTTTGCGCGCCGCGGCCATTTCCTTCAGTGCTTTCATTTGCTCTTCCGTTAATTGAATCATCGTCCGGATCATCATAGCAACGCTCCTGCTATCACTTTTTGAAATACTGCTATCATTATACCATGCCTGAAAAAGATTACCTGTATCTCCACCTGCTTGACTTGCCCTACTTCCGCGCCCTCATCCGCGCGGTGGAGGCGACCTTCTACCAGACCCTCGACCTGCCCGCGCCGACCCTGGACGTGGGCTGCGGCGACGGTCACTTTGCCAGCCTGACCTTCGACCGCCCCATCGAAGTCGGCCTCGACCCCGGACATGCCCCCATCCACGAGGCGAGGCGGCGAGGGACGTATCGCCTGCTGGTCGAAGCAGATGGCGCGGCAATGCCTTTCCCGGATGGCTATTTCGCCTCGGCGTTCAGCAACTCGGTGCTGGAGCACATCCCGCACGTGGAGCAGGTGCTGGCTGAGACCGCCCGCGTGTTGAAACCTGGCGCGCCGTT
>MNXK01000029.1 GCA_001872165.1 Anaerolineae bacterium CG2_30_58_95 | reverse complement strand
GAAATGGCACCATGCTCACATTCGGCCAGGCATGCCCCGCAGCGGATGCAGCGGTTGTGGTGGAAGATCACTTCCATCCCGGCCGCCCGCCCTTCGGGATTGTGGCACCATAAGCACCGTAGCGGACAGCCTTTCAGAAAGACGGTCGTGCGGATGCCGGGGCCGTCATGAATTGAGTATTTCCTTATGTCGAAAACGAGGCCCATTCTCAGAGCAGCTTGCGAATGTGTTCGATATGATCCCGTTCGTGCCACAGGGCGCGGCGTAAGATCTTGCGCGGGCTCCAGAATTCCCCATCTATGCCAACTACCTGCTTGGAGCCTGCCAGTTTCGGCAGGGTCGTTTTGAGCAGCGCGCGGACTTTCTCGAGCCGTGCAAACGGTTCTTCGGGCACTTCCTGGCGCGGGAAGGCCAACCCAAGCCGATCCAGGTACCACGACTCCGCACCGCCGATGTGGCCGAGAATCCCGCTGATGCTCCATCGTTCGCCCAGGTAGGTCTGGTTGAGTTTCTCGTCACTCAAGCCCTCGACGGTTATCAAGAGGTCGGAACGGCTCCAGGCAAGCAGTTTCAACGCGCGCTGGATCTCGACGGCAGTCAATGGTTTCCAGTCGTAGCGGAAGAAGGCATCCACGCTGTAGCCATCTTTCTCGACTCTGTCGAACTCATCGTTGATGAGATAGACATCCCAGGCTTCCTCGACCTGGATTTCGACCTCCTCGAAATTCAGCCAGGTGCGCGGCTCGTGTTTGAGGATCCAAGTTGCGTAGGCCTGGAGAGCAGTTTCCATGTTCAAGGCCGCCGCGTTTGCGTCCTTGCCATAGGCGAAACAGCCGGGATGTTCGAGCGCATACGCGACGGAACGCCCCTCGTTATTGTTTTCGATACCCACACGGAATATCATCTCGCGCCTCCTTGCATGGGTGTATTTTACACCAATGCAAAAGGGGCGGAAAGTATCTCCCCCCAGAGGTAGAGTCCGAAAGGGATCGCGCCAGGCTCTCCTCCTTTCGAGTGTTCGAGAAGTATTTACTCCCAACGGAATGTCTTTGCAGATATGGCAGTCCCCACCACCAGTAAGCCGACAAGTACAACTACTTCTGTCAGATGCTCGCTCCATGCTTCACCGGCCCACAACCCGCGTAGCAACGTTACAACATAGGTCAGGGGAATTAAACGGGCAAGCTCGCGCACGGTTGCCGGTAAGACCTCAAGCGGAATCGTCGCGCCAGAGAGGAACATCATCGGAAAGGCAATGACCATCCCCACTGTCTGGGCGATGCGGGCTGTCGGCGCCAAACCGGCGATCAGGAAACCGAAGGCAAAGAAGGACAGCGTTCCCAGGCTGAAGCCGACCAGCACACTTACCCAATTCCCATCGAAGTGTACGTTGTAGCCGATTCTCCCGGTCAGGATCAAGAACACTACGCCCAGCAGAGTCATTCCGAAGTACACGAGCACATCAGCAGTCAGATAAATGACCGGGCGCAACGGAGTGGCATGATACCGGCGCAACACCCCTGCCTCGCGGCGAGTAGCCACGGCGATGGGAACGCTCATTAAACCAACCGTCACGATGATCAAACCAATATAGGCCGGTACAGAAATGTCTATCGTGCCTCGTCCGCCAAACAGCGGAGACGGAGTATTGCCATAGATCGAGCCAAAGAGGATGAGCATCATCGGCGCGTAAACGATGGTGAAAAAGGCGGCCACAGGTTCTCGAAGATACAGTTTTGCCCCGATCAGGGTGAGTTTCCATAGAGCGCGCATTGGTTTCTCCTAATCTCGCATCTCCCGGCCGGTGAGGGTCAAGAAGACATCTTCGAGTGTTGGCTGCTCGGTTCGCAAGTCGCGAAAGCGGGTGCCCCTGGACGTTAGAGCGTTGACCACCTCGCCCACCAGCGTATCCCCTTTGCCGTAAACGATAACCCGTTCACCGGCATGTTCGACACGGCTGACAGTCGCCAATACCTGCAGCGATTCTGACAGCGATTCTGATGCGAAGTCACCCTCGATGCTGAACACCACCCGACTTTCCGCTCCCAGGCTGCGGATCAATTGCTCCGGCGTGTCCAGGGCAACGATATGGCCGTGATCCATGATTGCCACACGATCACACAGGCGTTCTGCTTCTTCCATGAAGTGAGTGGTGAGGAAAACTGTCTTACCCCGCGCACGCGTATCCCGCACCATATCCCACATGGCCCGGCGGGCCTGGGGGTCGAGACCGGTGGTCAACTCATCGAAGAAAATCAGTTCTGGGTCATTCAGCAGGGCCAGTGCGATAAAGAGGCGTTGCTTTTGGCCGCCTGAGAGTTTACCGAATGGCGCACTGCACTTGTCGGCCAATCCCAACTGGTCAAGCAAACTTCGCCAATCCACCGAGCGCCGGTAAAAAGAGGCGAAGAGATCGAGCGCCTCCCACACCTTGAGGCGGTCAGGCAGACTGGACTCTTGTAGTTGGACGCCGATGCGTGCTCGCAAGTCATAGCCATCAGCCTGCGGATCCAAACCAAGCACACGGAGCGAGCCGCCCTCCGGTCGGCGCAGGCCCTCTATACATTCGATGGTCGTCGTTTTGCCCGCGCCATTGGGGCCGACCATCCCGAAGATCTCGCCCTCCTGGACCTCGAAGGAGATCTCGTCCACGGCGACGGTCGCGCCGTAGGTCTTGCACAGTCCTTCGACTTGTACGATGGTGTCCATATCTTTCCTCACTTGCTTTTCAAAATCAATTCCAACGCCGCCACATGCTCCTGGAAAACCTTGCGTCCCCCGGCGGTGGCAGAGATGAAGGTGCGCGGCTTGCGCTCGACGAAAACCTTATTGACGGCGATGTAACCGGCCTCTTCCAGTTTGCGCAGGTGGGCGCCCAGGTTGCCATCGGTAACGTCCAGCAGGTCGCGCAGGTAGGAGAAATCCACCTCCTCACTCGCACCCAGGGTCACCAGGGCAGCCATGATGCGCAGCCGCACGGGCTGGTGGATGGTTTCATTCAGATCAGCCATGGGTCTACCACCTGGAGCGGATGTAGAGGCCGAGGACGATCATCCCGCCGCCGCCCAAAACCGCCATCCAAAGGTAGAAAATGCCCGGCAGGAGGAAGTAACCGATCAACGCCAGGGCGGTCAGGGCCAGCCCCCATCGGATGGATGCAAAGGAGAGTAACAGGCCCATGGCCATCCAGCCGACTATTACAAACAGGATGATGAGCATGGATAGTTGCTTGCCGCTGGCAGGCCAGACAACGGCGATTGTGGCGATGCAGTACATGAACAACAGTATCCAGAAGATGCCGATGCGCTTGCCAGAGATGTTGGAGGAAGGACTGCGCACGCCGCGGTTCATGCGGACACCGACGATGGCTGACAGAATTCCGCCCAAGGTGTCCAGTCCCATCCAGGCATAACCGCCAATGTCCTGCGGCAGGAACTGCGAACCCAAGAACCCCAGCAACCAGACAAAGCCCCAGATGATAAAGAAAACATAGGCTCCGCTGCTGGAAATGGCCCGGCGGGTCTTGGTCATCATGGTCTGGATGGCGGCCAGGGCTTCTTCGGCTTCGGTAGGGGAGACGTTCATGGGAAGCTCCTTCAGAGTTGTCGCAGATTAAGAGTACTCTATATTACAGAGTATTCTATAACATTTCTTCGGGATTGTCAAGAGGAAAAATCTGAGGTTCAGATTGCGCCGCCCTGACTGCCTACTGCTCACTGAACACTGAATACTCAGTACTTCACGAAATGTCATTCTGAGGGTGCGTAGCACCCGAAGAATCTCGCTTTTCCGGTCAGAGATGCTTCGCTCCGCTCAGCATGACAACCTTTTCGTGATCTACTGATACTGAATACTGATGACTGATGACTGATGACTGCCTCACCCATACCGATTCATGAACCTTTCCATGCGGTGCAGGGCTTCCTCGATCTTCTCATAGGCCGTGGCGTACGAGCAGCGCACGAAGCCCTCTCCGCCTGCGCCGAAGGCGTTGCCCGGCACTACAGCGACGTGCTCCTCTTCCAGCAGCTTTTGGGCAAAAGCCTCGTCATCCATGCCCGAGGCGGCGATCTTGGGGAAGGCGTAGAACGCGCCGCGCGGCTCGAATGTGGTCAGGCCCAGGCGGTTGAGACCGGCCACG
>MNXK01000038.1 GCA_001872165.1 Anaerolineae bacterium CG2_30_58_95 | reverse complement strand
AGTTGATGTACGAGGCCGCCAGCCGGTCGTCAGCGAGGCGGGGATAAGTTCCTTCGACGGCATCCACGCCTTCACTTTCTTCCGGCGTAATATGCAGCGGCGCGGGCTGGTGAATCTTGTGGATTTTCAGGCGGCGTCCCCGCGCATCTGTCGCCAGGGAAAGCCGCTCATACGCTTCAGCCGAGATTTCATATTGAGGGTCAGTCCTGTCATCCGTCCAGGTGAGCGCCACGACGCCCGGTCGGGTGAAGCAGCATAGATTGTCCACGTGACCGCCGGTCTCGTCGCCGAACACGCCGCGTTTCAGCCAGATGATCTGCTCAACACCGGTATATTCCTGCAATTTTTGCGCAATCCCACTGCGGCTCATCGCCGGGTTGCGATTGGGGTTGAGCAGGCATTCCTCGGTGGTCAGCAGCGTGCCCTGTCCGTCCACGTGGATGCTGCCGCCCTCCAGGATGAGGTCGGCAGAGTAGCGGTCAACCCGCTCGATCTCCAGCACTTTACGCGCCGCCAGGGCATCCTGATCCCAGGGAAAATACAGGCCGCCCCAGGCATTGAATTTCCAGTCCACGCCGCGGACAGCATCGGGTTGGCCTATCTTCGCAACATTGACCACGAAAGTTGGGCCACAGTCGCGCATCCAGGCATCATTATAAGACATTTCGACGACGCGTATCACAGGGGGCAGCCTCCGGCGCGCGTTCAGAAACTGCCCGCGCGAAACGCCGATCGTCACGGGTTCAAACTGGGCGATGGCCGTGGTGACCGCGCCAAAGGCACGCTGCGCCGGCTTGGCGCCCAGCCGCCAGTTATCCGGGCGTTCGGGCCAGAGCATCCAGCAGCCGGCGTGAGGTTCAAACTCGGCAGGCATGCGGTAGCCGTCCTGCTTTGGCGTGCCGATCAGCGTGCAGGACATATCAATTGCCCAACCCCTCCACGAACGCTTGTATCCGCCCGGCATGGTAAGCGCGCAAGGCTGGCGAGGGGCGCTTCAGGCGCGGATAGACCAGCCAGACCAAAATGCCCTTCTCGACATGCAGGCGATTCTCCGCCTGGTCATAGATGATGGAGCGGGGAGAATCCATCACCTCGTCAGTCACTTCCACACCGCGCGAGGCCGGCAGGCAGTGCATGAACTTGCAATGCTGCGGGGCTTTCTTCAGCAGATCCATGTTGACTTGGTATCCCGGCATGAAGGCCGCCCGCCGCTCGGGGATCTGCTCTTCCTGCCCGACCCACCACCACAGGTCGGTGTAGATAAAATCAGCGGTGCGCACCGCATCCTGCACGTCCGTGGTGACGGTCAAGCTGCCGCCCGATTGGGCGCAGTTGGCAGCGGCGATCTCCTGCCAGGCAGGCGGAGGCTGGTACTTTTGCGGCGCGGCATGAGTGAAGTGCATTCCCATCTGTGTGCAGATGAACATCAATGAATTGAGTACATTGGTGGCGTCGCCGATAAAGGTGACATGCAGGTCTTCCAGCCGCCTGCCCGCTGGCATATGCTCCATCATCGTGAAGACATCGCAGACCACCTGCGTGGGATGGTTGTAATCGGTCAGCCCGTTGATGACCGGCACGCTGGCGGCCTCGGCCAGTTTCAGCAGCGTTTCGTGCTTGAGGGTGCGCGCCATGATGACATCCACCATGCGGGAGATGACTCGCGCTGTATCATCGATCGATTCACGCGCGCCGAGGTGGATCTCACCCGGTTTGAGATACAACGCATGACCGCCGAGTTTGGTCATGGCGACTTCGAAGGAGATGCGCGTGCGGGTAGAGGGTTCTTCGAAGATCATCGCCAACGATGTGTCCTGAAGCAACTTTGGTGTGACTCCTTGTTTATCGGCTTCTTTCATCAAGCGAATCAACTCTAGCAAATCAAGCAATTCCTCTTTGGTAAAATCTTGAGTATCAATGAAATGTCTCAGATCAGCGAACTGGGCCATGTCACCTCAATTCCTAGAGCTTAAAGTGTTTTACTCACTTCTGCCACTGTATCCTGCAAGCGATTGAGCACTTCATCAATTTGCGCCTGCGTGATGACCAAGGGCGGCTCGATACGGATGGTCTGCGCGCTGGTCAGCGTGCCTGCTACCAGCACGCCACGCTTGAAGAGACCGGCTGCCACCTTATACCCGGTCTCCGGCGTGTGGAAGTGCTGGCCGATGAGCAAACCCCTGCCAGTGATCTCTTTATAAACCTGGGGGAATTCCGCCGCCAGTTCCTCCAACTTCGGGATCAGGTACGCGCCCTTGGCTGCGGCCTGTTCCCACAGCCGGTCACGCAGCGTGACGTGGATGGAGGCGATGGCGGCCGAGCAAGCCAGCGCGCCGCCGCCGGTGGTGGTGGTGTGGATGAACGGATTCGGGTACATCATGCACTGCCAGATTTCCTCGGTCGAGCAGAATGCGCTGACAGGCATCACACCCCCGCCCAGGGATTTGGCAACCGCCAAAATGTCCGGCGTCACGTTCCAGTGATCCACGCCCCACAATTTACCGGTGCGTCCCAAGCCAGTCTGGACTTCGTCGGCGATGAGCAGCACGCCGTAATGTTTCGTCGCCTCACGGACGCGCGGCCAGAAGTCATCCGGCGGGACGATGGCGCCAGCCTCGCCCTGGATCGGCTCGAACAGCACCGCAGCGATGCCAATGCCGACTTTCTGGCAGATCTCCAACTGCCGTTCCACAGCGTCCGCATCGCCAAAGGGGACGTGATAAACCGGCCCACCATAGAGTATCCCCACTGGGACACGGTAATCGGATTTGCCCAACATGCTGAGGGAACCCATCGTTTTGCCATGAAAGGCTTTCGTCGCAACAATGAAGCCGGGCTTTTGCGTGTACATCTTCGCCAGCTTGATCGAACCCTCGATCGCCTCGGTTCCGCTGGCGGCGAAGAAGCTATATTTGATGTCTCCCGGCGTGATCTGCGCCATCAATTTTGCCAGCACGCCGCGCAGCGGGTCAATCAGCTCCTGGCTGGGCATGGGTGTGCGTCCCAATTGCGCCCGTACAGCCGCGACCACTTCCGGATGGCTCCAACCGTGATTCATCATGCCATAGCCGCCCAGGCAGTCAATGTATTCGCGGCCGAGCACGTCGCGGAAAATTGCACCCGAACCGGTCCATTCGGCGGCGGCCCAGTCTCCGGCCTCGGTCACAGATTTACGGTATTCCAACCAACCTTTGTTGAAATGCTCGGCAAAGTTATTCTTCGATTCCTCGATGATTTGCTTGCCTTCGGCCTCGGTGATTTCCGTTTTTTGGATGATTTCCAGCCAGCGGCTGGTATAACTCAGGGCGTCTCCTAACGATTGTGGCATAGACCTCTCCATTCGCTCGACCTTCAAC
>MNXK01000179.1 GCA_001872165.1 Anaerolineae bacterium CG2_30_58_95 | reverse complement strand
ATCGGTGAGAATGCAAACTTTCGACATAGGGCAGTGCTGTTCTTACTCCACAGAGATGATCAATTGGTAATGCGGCTGCCCACCGTACTGAAGCTCGATCTCCTGTGAAGGGTATGCCGAACGGATCAGATCAACGATGCGATTGGCCTCGGTCGGCGCCAGATCCTCGCCATAGAAGAGGGTGATCAATTCGTGGGAGGCCGCCTCCGCTTTTTCTAACAGACCCATGCAGGCCTGCTCCACCGAGGCAGCGGACAGCACCAGCGCGCCGTTCATCAGCGCGATAACCTGGCCCTTTTCCACCGCAACGCCATCAATCTCCACCGAACAGGTGGCGATGGTGATCTCACCAGAGGTCACCTCGTCGAGCGCCCTAATCATCTTGGCGGCGACGGCTTCCAGCTCGCCATCCGGCTTCAGGTGCATCATGGCAGCCAGTCCCTGCGGGATGGTGCGGCTGGGGACGATGTGCACATTCTTGACCGTGACTTCCTTGGCGGCCTGGGCAGCCAGAATGATATTCTTGTTATTCGGCAGGATGACGACCTTATCGGTAGGCAGGTTCTCGAAGGCGCTCAAGATTTCCTGGGTGCTGGGATTCATGGTCTGCCCGCCCTCCACGATGGCGGCTACGCCCAGGCTGGCGAAGACGCGCGCAATGCCCGGCCCCGGTGAGACGGTCACGACGGCGATCTGGCCGGGTTCGATGGTCGCCAGCTCGATCCGGTCGCCGCCGGACTTACGGCTAATCTCATCCATTTGGGCGATCAGATTCTCCAGCGCCACTTTGGTGATCGTGCCGAGTGTCATCACGTAGTCTATCGGCTGGTAGCGCTTCTCGGTCGGGACGTGGATGTGCATCCGGTACATCCCATCCCCCTCGCCGACTTGAATGGATGTGCCCATCGTTTCTAGCTCGCCATAGAACTTCTGCAGGTCGAACGGGCTGGCCGGCACGAAATCCACGACCACCTCGTAATCCTGCCCCGGCTCGATAGATTCCAGCGTGTTTTCCAGGTTCATCGCCGATAACGGCTGGACAGTCGCCAGCGCCACATCCAGCGGCTGGCCGTAAACGTAGCGCAGCATCCCTTCGAGGATATAAAACAACCCTTTGCCGCCTGCATCTACCACCCCGGCCTGCTTCAAAACCGGCAACAGTTCAGGCGTGTGCTCGACGGAAGTATCCGCCGCCGGCACCACCTGCGCCAGCATCTCGAACGGATCCTGCGTTTCCTTCAAGGCAGACTCGGCGGCGGAGGCGATGTCTTTGGCAACGGTCAGGATCGTCCCTTCCACCGGGCGGACGACGCCCTTATAAGCCGTATCGCGCGCGTCGGCGAAAGCGCGCGCCAGGCTGGGGCCGTCCAGCGTCTCCTGGTCGTGAAGAGCGCGGGCGAAGCCGCGCCACAGCTGTGAAAGGATGACGCCCGAATTGCCACGCGCCCCCATCAACGCCCCTTGCGAAATTGCCGCCGCCATCTGGCCGACGTGCCGGTGGCCTAGATTGTCAATCTCGGCCCAGGCCGATTGCATGGTCAACACCATGTTCGTGCCTGTATCGCCATCTGGAACGGGGAATACATTGAGCAAATTGACCGTCTGCTGGTTGACTCTCAGCCAGGTCAAGCCAGCCTCCACCAGCTTCTTGAGGGCCTGGCCGTCAATCGGCATGGATTTGAAGCGTTCGAGCCGCGCCTGATTCTCCGGATTCATCAATGGCAAAATCTCCTGACCGACAGGTTAATCGGGGTTGCTGACGCGCAAGCCCTGAACGTGAACATTGATATTGTGAACCGCCATGCCCAACGCCTTCTCCACTTGATAGCGGATCGTGTTGGCAACGCTGGACGCCACGGAGGTAATTCGTGTGC
This sequence comes from Anaerolineae bacterium CG2_30_58_95, assembly GCA_001872165.1. Lineage (GTDB taxonomy): Bacteria > Chloroflexota > Anaerolineae > Anaerolineales > Villigracilaceae > CG2-30-58-95. The sequence continues at coordinate 1,644 of MNXK01000179.1, read as the reverse complement.
CGTATTCCACGATGACGTGAACGTCAATGTCAATCTCTTCGCCGTTGTAATGCACCGAGATGCCGCGCGCCGGCTCACGCGTGATGCTGCTCGTCAGGCCCTCAGCCAGGTTCTTGGGGGCCAGCCCGACCACACCGTAGGATTGCAGTGTGGCATGATAAGCGATCGTCGCCACGGCGTTTGGCGAGATGTGAATGGCGCCCAGGGTAGTAGTTTCTTCGCCCATTGTCTGACCTCTGTTATATTAACAACGTTGCTTGTATAAGGATGCGTATTGTGATAAAATCAGCCGCTTCAAATCAGCGGGTAAACCCGTCAGCAATTATGGTAGGGCGACAACGAATTCGTTGTCATCCTACTATCGTAAGAAAGGAAGTTACAAGATGGCTAAGTGCGCTCATTGTGGTAAGACGACCACTTTCGGACACAAACGCTCCTTCTCGATGCGGGCGACCAATCGCGCCTTCCGCCCGAACCTGCAAAAGGTGACGGTCATCGAGAACGGCCGCAAAGTGAAAAAAATGCTCTGCGCCAAGTGCATCCGCACGCTGGTGAAGACGGCCTGATGTGTAGGGCGGCTTTCTTAGCCGCCGACAACGGACTGGTTAGAAACCAGCCCTACTTCAAAGATCGCGGCGCAAGCCGTGATTTTTGTTCAATTGCTCGCGTAATACCTTTATACCCGCCGCGATGCCTTCTGGATAATCGAACACGGCATGGGCCGCGACAAAGGCATTTGCGCCCGCTGCCCGGACCTCGGGCAGGGTCTGCGCCGAGATGCCGCCATCCACCTCCAGCCAAGCCGGCGAACCGATCGCGTCCAACATGCGGCGGAGGGCAGCCACCTTGGGCGTCGTCTCCGGCAGGAAGGCCTGGCCGGAATAGCCGGGGTGGACGGTCAGCACCAGCGCCAGGTCAACCATGTGCAGCACCGGCTCGATGGAGGCGATGGGCGTGTCCGGGTTCAGCGTCACGCCGGCCGCGCAGCCCAGGGCCTTGATCTCCTGCAACGTGCTACGTAAATCCGGGCAGGCTTCCACATGCACCGTCAGGTGGCTCGCCCCGGCTTTCGCGAAGGCTTCCAGCAAGCGTTCCGGCGACTCGACCATCAGGTGCACATCCAGGGGCAATTTTGTCACTCTCCGGCAGGCTTCGACGATGAAGGGGCCCATCGTCAGGTTAGGCACGAAATGACCGTCCATCACGTCCACGTGGATCCAATCCGCGCCGGCGGCCTCGCACTCGGCAATCTGCTCGCCGAGACGGGTGAAGTCTGCGGAGAGGATGGAGGGGGCGAGGATAAATTCGTTATTCATGTGTGAGGAGATTATCGTAAAACGTAAAGCGTGAAACGTAAAAACCTGTCAACGTGCAAACCTGCCAACTTACAAACGTGCCAACGTGCTACCGAATGGGCGGATTATACACGAAATACACCCAGACCCAGAACGGGATCAGCCCGCCGACGGCCAGCAAGGCCAGCAAGCCCAGGGCGACGGCGACCCAGTCAATGCTCAGGCTGGCCGCCTCGGCTGGCGCGGCGGGTGTGAAATTCTCCATAACGGGAGCAGCTTCAGGGGTCAAGGCCAGCGCCGGGGCGGCGCGAGCGTCCCCGAAGTTCAGCAGCACGCGTCCCAACTGGTC
>MNXK01000120.1 GCA_001872165.1 Anaerolineae bacterium CG2_30_58_95 | reverse complement strand
CGCAGGATATTGAGTGACCTGCTGACCAATCCAGGTCAACAACCGGCCAGTTACCGCCTCCACTGGGGAAAGAAGACTTTTTCCGTCAGCTCTGCGCAGGTTTTCGATACCGAAGAGACGCGCATCGGCACGGTGGCGGTCTTCCGCGATTTTACCCACGAGGCGGAAATCGAGAAGATGAAAGATACCATCCTGGCGACCGTCTCGCACGAGCTGCGCACCCCGCTGAATGCAATCCTCGGCCACGTGGAAATGCTCAAGGAGGCCGTCTACGGCCCGATCAACGCGAAACAGGCGCGGGCGTCCGAGCGGATCATCTCGAACACGCGCCGGCTGCTGGATATCGTCAGCGACTTGCTGGATCAGGCTCAAATCGAAGCCGGTAGAATGTCCTTCAAGATCAGCCCCTTCAAACCAGGCGAACTGCTCGACAATGTGCGCGGTCTGATGTCCAAAACGTCTGCCGATAAACACCTGGCCCTGACCGGCGAGATCGAGCCTGAGGTGCCAGAAATCCTGATTGGCGACCCCACACGGCTGCAGCAGATCCTGGTGAACCTGGTCATTAATGCCTTGAAATTCACCGAAAAAGGCTCGGTGCATATTCGCCTGTTCTGCCCGGATAGGAAGCATTGGGCCATGGAAGTTCGGGATACCGGCATGGGCATCCCGGAGGACGAACAGGAACACATTTTCGACCCATTCCGTCAGGTGGATAACAACATGACGCGTAAACACGCCGGCTTCGGCCTGGGATTGTCCATCGTCAACCAACTCGTCGCTCTCATGGGTGGGAAGGTAGCCGTGAAAAGCACGCCGGGCGCCGGGAGTGTCTTCACCGTAACATTGCCAATCGTGCAGACAGGAGGATTACAGCATGAGTGATCTAGCATACGTCATCGAGGATGATGAAGATCTGTCCATGATCTTTTCCGAGGCTTTACTGGCCGCCAACTATGAGGTCGAAACGATCGTCAATGGGTTGACCGCGCGCCAGCGCCTGCAAGAAGGCGCACCTCACCTCGTGCTGCTGGACTTGCATCTCCCGGGGCTTTCTGGTGAGGAGTTATTGACCCAGATCCGCGCCGACAAGCGGCTGGAAAAAACGATCGTCGTCATCGCCACTGCGGATGCGCGCCTGGGCGACGCCTATCGCGATTCCGCTGATTACATCCTCATCAAGCCCATCAGCTTCACACAGTTGCGCGACCTGACCCTCCGAATGCACAGCAGGAATGAAAAGGATTGAACTCCAAAAAACGAAAGACCCTCACACGAGGGTCAAGGCTGGGGGCGGAGGAGTCGAACCTCCACATACAGATCCAGAGTCTGCTGTCCTACCATTAGACGAGCCCCCACCGGGCAAGCGGGGGGATTCTATCATACGCAAGCACCTCCGTCCAGTCAATTTGTTATAATAGACACCTTGAAGCAATACTGTTTAGATAAGCCCGTAGAGACGACTCCTCGCGAAGCACCCTGCGGGCACGCCGTCGGGCATGGGAGCCCGACCCTCTTATCTAAAAAGCCCGACCCTCTTATCTAAAAAGTATCGCACCTCGAAGGCATTCTTGCTCCGGCTGAAATTATACGCCAGAAGGACAGTCCCATGGACACCAACGAATCCAAGCCCACCAACTTCATCCTCGAAGCCGTCGCCGAGGACCTGAAAACTGGCCGCTTCGACTACGTCCGCACACGCCTGCCCCCCGAGCCGAACGGCTACCTGCACATCGGCCACGTCAAAGCCTTCCTGATTGATTACAACACCGCCAAAGAGTTCGGCGGCGAGTTGATCCTGCGCTTCGACGATACCAACCCGACCAAGGAAGAGACTGAATTCGTCGAAGCCATCGAAGAAGATGCTCAGTGGCTGGGCATCCATTGGGCCAAAGTGACGTTCGCCTCGGATTACTTCGACCGGCTCTACGAGTGGGCCGTCCGCCTCGTCAAAAAGGGCCTGGCTTACGTGGATGACCAGTCCGCCAAGGAAATGAGCGTCAGCCGCGGCACCCTGCCCCGGGGGACGAAGTGGAGCCAGACTGAATCGGCTTTGAAGCCAGGCATCGAGTCCCCCTACCGGAATCGCCCGGTCGAAGAAAATCTCGACCTGCTCGAACGGATGAAGAACGGCGAGTTCCCGGAAGGCAGCCGCGTCCTGCGCGCCAAAATTGACATGGCCCATCCCAACATCCTCATGCGCGACCCGGTCATGTACCGCATCATGCACGCGACACACCACCGCACCGGCGACAAGTGGAGCATCTACCCGATGTACGACTGGTCGCACGGCCAAAACGACTCGATGGAGGGTATCACCCACTCGCTCTGCTCGTTCGAATACGAGATCCACCGCCCGCTCTACGAGTGGTTTCTGGAGCAACTGGGTGAGTTTAAGACGCGCCAGATCGAGTTCTCCCGCCTCAACCTGACCTACGCCATGATGAGCAAGCGCAAACTCCGCAAACTTGTCGAGAGGGGCGTCGTGCGCGGTTGGGATGACCCGCGTCTCACCACCCTGCGCGGCCTGCGCCGGCGCGGCGTCAACCCCGAGGCCATCCTCGACTTCAACGACAGGATCGGCGTCGCAAAAACCAATTCCTGGGTGGAAATGGCCCTGCTCGAAGCCTGCATCCGCACCGACTTGAACAAGCGCTCCCCGCGCCGCATGGCAGTGCTGCGTCCGCTGAAACTGGTGATTGACAACTATCCCGAGGCTCAAGTGGAATGGATGGAGGCCGTCAACAACCCCGAGGATGAGTCCGCTGGGACGCGCAAAGTCCCGTTCTCGAAGGTACTCTACATTGACCGGGACGACTTCCGCGAGACGCCGCCGCCCAAGTATTTCCGCCTGTATCCGGGCAATGAGGTGCGCCTGCGCTACGCCTATCTCGTCACCTGTACGTCGTTCGTGCGGGACCCGGGGACGGGCGCGCTGACCGAGGTGCATTGTACCTACGACCCGGCCACGCACGGCGGCGACGCGCCCGACGGTCGCAAGGTCAAGTCCACTATCCACTGGGTCTCGGCGCAACACGCCGCGAAGGCGGAAGTCCGCCTCTACGACCGGCTGTTCACCGTCGAGCGTCCCGACGAGGTCGAAGATATCAACGAAATCATCAACCCCAATTCACTCGAAGTGCTGAACGATTGCTACCTTGAACCTTCTCTCGCTGAAGCCAAAACCGGCGATAAATTCCAGTTCGAGCGCACCGGTTACTTCTGCGCCGACCCTGATTCAACGCCGGAGAAACTTGTTTTCAATCGCACGGTATCGTTGAGAGATACGTGGTCAAAGATAGAGCAGAAACAAGGCAACCGAAGTCCGTAGAAGTTGAGCCGTTCGTAGTAGCGGACGTAACGGAGTGAAGTCCGCTGAGGCGACACTCCGCTTCGCGGGGCGGTAATTTACCCGGCGATCGCTTCCACCAGCGGCGTGACCTCCTGCTGCAACCGGTCGCCCAGGGCGTCTTTGGCAGTTTCCAGGTCGTAAAGCGTCTGCAAGTTCAGCCAGAATTCGGCGGTCGTGTTGGTGGCGCGCGCCAGTCGCAGGGCAGTATCAGCGGTCACACCGCGCCGGCCGCGCACTACGTCATTCATTTTGCTAACCCATCCGGCCTTTATGGTAGCTCCTGGCTACCATGAATGACTGCATCACGGTCTGATTATATCCTGCTTTTCGGTAAACAGTAACCCCAATGACATGGTCATAACCCTTGACAGATTCGCCGGTAAAGTTATACTGTATACAGTACCATCAAAACTGGTCTGGTGGCTCGCAAGAGTTCGAGCGCGACCATCCGGCCGCCGGAAAGGAGAACCGCCGTGTTCACACATCCATTAGTGCGTCTTCAGGCATACTTTCATCCAGCGATATATCACCGTTTGCAGGAGCAAGCTCGTCACCAGCATAAATCCATTGCCCAGATCGTCCGTGAGGCGGTAGAGCAGTACCTGAGCGCCGTGGAGCAGGAGCCGGCCAACCCTGCTGATCCCATCTGGCGCATTCCAGCCCTGGCAACCAAATATGGCGGCAGCCGTTTGAGCGATGCTGCCATTCGCCACGATGAACACCTATACGACCGGGAAGGGATCGGATGAGACGCTGTTTCGTGGATACCTCCTTCTGGATCGCCCTTTTCGACCGCAACGATCCTGCCCATGAACGGGTTACGGCATTCTGGCAGGAACTGGCGCGGGAGCCGCTCCGGCTGATGACAAGTGAATTCGTGTTGGATGAAGCGTACACTTTTCTGCGCCGTCATGTTGACCTTCATGCGGCCATGGATCTGCACGAGGCTATCCAAGCCAGCCGTTTGATCGAGGTCCTGGAGGTGCGCGCGCCTATCCTGACCGCCGCTTGGGATACTTTCATTAAGTACGATGACAAGGTTCTTTCCTTCACAGATTGTACGAGTTTTGTGCTCATGTGGCGCAATGACCTGAGCGAGGCGCTCACCTTGGACGCTGATTTTGCCCAAGTGGGGTTTGTCCAATTGCCTTGATGAGCGGCGCTACGAACTCAACATTAAAGTAGAATACCGCTTACGTTATATGACGCTCGGAAGCAAAATACAAGAGGTATAATCTCTGCATGGATCTCATCGGCCACATCCTGGCTGCCCTGGCTGCCATCGCGGCCGGGCTGATCAACGCGCTGGCGGGCGGCGGTACACTCATCACTTTTCCCGTCCTGATGGCGGTCGGGCTTCCCGCCGTCTCGGCCAATGTGACCAACACCGTGGCGCTCTGCCCCGGCTACCTGGGCGGGACGCTGGCGCAGTCCAAAGACCTGAAAGACCAGAAGAAACGGCTATGGGTATTGCTCCCCGCCGGAGTGCTCGGCGGCCTGGCGGGCGGTATCCTGCTCCTGAACACCGGCGAGAAGCTCTTTGCCGATCTGGTGCCCTACCTTATCCTTCTGGCATCCACACTGCTGGCTATCCAGAACCCGGTGCGCGCCTGGTTAACCCACCGCGCGGAGCATTCGTTGTCACAGGAACAAGGGAAAGCAAAGGTCGTATCCGAATTTTGGGCATTTATCCCGGTTTTCCTGGCAGCCATCTACGGCGGTTATTTTGGCGCCGGGCTGAGCGTGATCGTACTGGCCGTCCTGGGTCTGGCGCTGAACGACAACCTGACGCGTCTGAATGCTCTGAAGCAGGGAATAGCCTTCGTAACCAACCTCGCCGCGGCGCTGTTCTTCGTCTTCTCCGGTAAGGTCCACTGGACGGTCGCGCTGCTCATGGCCGTAGGCGCGCTGCTCGGCGGCGCGCTGGGCGGACGGCTGGCCAGCAAGATCAAGCCTGCCACCTTGCGCTGGATTGTGGTTACGATTGGGTTCGTGGTGGGGATTATTTACCTGGTGCGATCATTTGTTGCTTGAAACGGGTGGCAGCCACCTATACTTCGAACAGCGGGGGGCTGCTATTCGTGATAAAATTATTCCGGTGTTGCCATGCCCATCATTTGCTTCTTTGACGGAATCAAAATCATGATGTTCTACCGTGAACATTTCCCCGCCCATTTCCATGTAGAGGTGGGAGATGAATCAGCCCTGATCGGAATTGACCCAATCATGATTCTTGAAGGTCGCCTGTCGCGTCCTACTCGCTCAAAAGTGTTCGAATGGGCTGCGATCCATCAGTCAGAACTGCGCGCCAACTGGGAATTGGCACGCGGACGCCTGCCTCTTCTCCGTATCCCGCCATTAGATTGATAGAGGTGTTGCCATGATTATTCATATTACCCAGGTAAGAGTATTTGCCCCCTATTCCCTCGAATTGGCTTTCACTGATGGCAAGCGCAAACAAATCAACCTGCGTCATGAACTTTACGGACCGATTTTCGAGCCGTTACGCGATCCCGCTTACTTTGCCCAGGCGCGCCTTGATCCCGATACACATACCGTCTGTTGGCCCAACGGAGCCGATTTTGCCCCTGAATTTTTATACGAGATGGAGCCGGAAGAGTCGTCCCGGGTGATGGCGGAAACAACCGCATAAACACAGACTTCGGGCTGGTTAGCCGTAATGTGATTTCCATTCTAAACCAAATCCAGGATATGCTGGGATTGCACTTCATCTTTTCTGATTTTCATCAAGGTACATCTGGATGCCACCAATCCCACCAGGCTGGCCAGTCAATATAGCCGTACTCCCCAGCAGGTTCTGGTTTTGGGGTTAATTCAGGAACGATTTGGCACAGTCCATCGCCATTAGAGCGCATTAGCCACAGGCTCGCATTCTCTTTGTCTAAGCGCACAAAGAGAATGTGCTTTCCATCTACTGACCATAGAGGCAACTCATCACAGAATCGTTCATCATTGGTCAACTGGTGAAGTCGTTTAGAAACAACCTCAACCACCCATATTCGCCGTTGGACACAGACATCCCTCTGGTTTTGCGCAGCAGAGGATTTTTCCGCACCAACAGAAGTGGCACTATAAGCGATGCGCTCACTGTCAGGGGCCCAAGCTGGATAGATCGAGGATTGGTAAGCAAGATCAATCAGTAACTGCTCTGAAGGCCTCTTTGGATCAGCAACAACCAGATTCTGTTCGATCGTGAAATAGGCAAGTTGGCCATTTAAAGACCAGTCCAAGAATTCACCCGAAGGAACTGTTTTTGATGCTGTGCACTGAGCCTGTCCACCAGGAACAGATATCGGGCATAATGGCAATCCTTCTTTTTCGAAAAAAGTTATTTCCGTGTCCCAACGCCAGCTTGCTATCCAATGCCCCTCTGGTGATACCTCCCCAAGAAGTGGAACCTCACGCATGTTGCTGGTTTTAAATATAGTGACAGTATCTTTTTGCTCCAGGTCTAACTTCTCCAGGGATACCACATACAACCCGTCCACTACACTGCCTTTGTTAAAAACCATTGTTTCACCCAGGTCATCCCAAATGAAGTTTTCAATTGAATAGTCCGGGGAGATGGGTATGACTGTGCTGGACGTTTTATTGGTTATATTCCAAATAATAAGGCCTTCGCCTGGAGAGAAGTAGATCAGGCGACTGCCTGAGGATGACCATGTGAACCATTCGACCGGTAATTCGCTCACCGGAAAAACCTGATGCGCGGTCAAATCCATCACCCAAAGCTGATCTTTTTTGCGGTAAGCGATTTTACTGCCATCAAATGCCCATTGAGGGTGACTGTTGTAACCATCCTGGGTCAATCGCACTGTCTGCTTAGCATCCAGGTCATAGATCCACACATCACCACCCATGACGTACGCTACTTTTCCCAGAATGGCCTCCGATTCATCTGTTTCCAGGGCAATTTGAATATCAAGAACAGGTTGGCAGGCAGCCAGCAATGCCAGACAAGTGAGAATGAAAAAGCAAATCGCAGGTACTTTCCCCCTCTGCGATAAAAAGCCGTTATCGTGCTTTTTTTGACCCATGACGATTATCCTGGATGTCAGAAGTGTAAGCGAGGCCTTATCGCCATCCTGCTACGATCGCATTAACAGGCGCGGAGAATGATTCAACTTCTCCCGTTTGCAATTGGACTAACATGGCTTCGTCATTTGTGTCATGCATCAGTACGATCCACTCTCCATCCGGGCTGATACTAATTGTATGAAAGATTGGATCGGAGACCTGCGCCACCTGGTCGGTTGCTCCAGATTCCACAGCCAAACTCCACAACCCATAAGAAGTCGTGGCTGGCGCCTCGTAAATATTTTCAACGAGCATGAAGTACAACCTTTGGCTGTCGGGAGACCAGTGCAAACCCCCGAAACCTACGTAGCTGGGCGCGTTAGGAAGCGTGAACACGCGCGGCGGCGTTAAGGGCAGAGAGGGAAGGTCGTACAGGTGAACAACACTTTCCAACTGGCCGGTTGTGTCCGTACGTTGGGCAAACGTCGCTAACAGGCGGGCGTCCGGGGCAAGCGTAGCAAAAGATGTTCCCTGAACTGGGAGTTCTCTGGAAATTTCTCCCTGCTCAAGATCTATCACCAGAACCTCGTTAAACTCGGGATCCTGTCCAAAGGGCAGGCAGTACAAACCCCGCCTGTCTCTCGTCATACCCAATATGTGCAAGTTTTTAGGAAAAGAAAGCTCAGAATGCACGATATCCTCATCAAGATCAAAATATCCGATGAGGGTGTTCTGCCCACTCTCAGTACCATAATAAATTATCCTGGAATAGCCGGCAGCATAGATTAAACCTCCCCAAAGAATCGGCATATCGAAACGCAACACGAGATCGCTTGTGCCCTCTGAGAGAAGAATCCTTTGGATGCCCTGTTCACGAAGCAGGTACAATGTTTCTCCCACCAGGACGGCGTCTTTTATTGGACCCAGTTCAGGTAAATCATTGAGGTGTTCTGGGGCATTGCTGCCAACCTGTTCCATCAGGACATCTCCCTTGAGAAAGACAAATACAGGCGAAATGATTTTGGCAGCGATGTTGCTCGCCGAGGGAGTTCCTGTTAGCGTTGACGTGGCTAATTCGGCAGGGGTCTTCTCTTCGGTTGCTGTGGACGTGGATAGTTTCTCCTCAGAACCGATTGTCTCCCTCACAACCTCCTGAGGCATACAGGCACTGAGCAGAACACAGAGGCAGAACCAGAGAGAGAATATTTGCTTTACCATTGAAGACTCCTTGATGTCATATCGACAATGTGCAAGATAGAGAGGGGACACCCTGAGATTTCGGAGGCTCTTTGGGAATTAGCGTGGTGCTGGCTACATATGGCGGTGATTCTCTCGATTTTCGGCAAAACCGCCCCCGCATATGGGGGCTACCACGGAGATTCCCAGAGAACCGATTCGGATATCCCCTCTTTCATTTTTCACTCAACAACTATTATTAGGGGCAGACATTGTTATACCGGCGAGGGTTGTAGCCGGAGAACCTGGTCCACTTGCTGTAAATATACACTACACGGTCATAGGAATTGTACGTCGTAGACTCATAATCCCACATACCGTCTGATCCAAAACTGCTAAAGAGCACCACATGATCGCCACACTTGTTATAGATATCTCCCCGCAACATGTCATTTTTCGAGGGCAGTTGCGTAGAGATGTTTTCGAGAGTACAGGTGCTATGTTTGGAGGTTAATTGCCAGGTTCTGCTCACGAAACCTGAGCAGTCCACACCTCTGGAACAGGACTCCTCGGTGGTATTGATGTCTCCAGCCTTATAAGTGTTCGGATACATATAACCATTGAAGCCGCTAACCGTATCGAAACCTCCCCAGTCATATGACACACTGGAATATGTGCCTGCACCGCCCAGGTAACGTGGCTTTTGCCGCCCGGAACAAGCCCCATTGATATTCGTCGAGCTGAGGTATTTTGAATTGTTTCGGTAACTGGAGGCAGTACTTATGATTGTGTTACGAGATACGCAAGCCTTGACCCCAAAGCTCTCATCATGAATTTCTGCGGGGTTGCTCGTCAAGGGCGGTTCGTAGAGGATTGAGTCAAGACTCTGTGTGAAAACTAACCGCCAAACTTCTACCCGATCAGGGCGAGTGGCAAGCACATATACCGAACCGTCAGGGCCTATAGCGAGCCCCTGCTGGACGTACGTGTATTGCTCTGCAATTGGCACACGAGCCACTCCCATGTATTTGCCCAAGGCATCATAGTGGCGAACGGTTTGATCGACCTGCAATCCGGTATCCGGGTTCAGGGCCAGTTCTTCCAGGGCCACAAAGAAGTCGTCTTGGGGGCCAAAGCCTAAGATCTGCATGCCACCCAGATCATACTCTGTTTCTACTTCAATGTGCAATTGACCCGCTAAAATTGTGCCACGCTTTGGAGTGAGTGAGTTTAGTCCAGAAGCATTGGCTGCAAAAAGTCCTCCTTTGTGAATATATCCATTGGTGGTCATCGCTTCAACCGGATTACCTGTTGCATCCGTGAATTGAGTAACGTAAGCATCACCCTCTCGTTCCACCAGCAATTCCCCTCGATTTCCGAGAGCAATCCCCGTAAGACCATCCTCCAGGTGTAAACCGGGTGGCAGATCATATTTTCCCAATGCAGCTCCATCCTCTGCGAGACGAATCACTTTTGGTGGCATAGATGCTTGATCGAGTACCCATATCCCGGCTTTTGCCGCTTCGACATCGGTAGCGCCGACGATAAGGCCTTTCAGATCGATTTTACCAAGCAGATTACCCGCCGGACTGTAATGAAGAAGACGACCTCCGACTGTGTCTGCGATCCAGAAACTTCCATCTGGCGCCACCGTGAAGGCCGCTGGTCCCCACGTAAGCATTTCAGGAATGTCAACGCCTTCGTAGTGGATACCATTTTCTCCAACCGGAACAGTAAATACAACCTCATGGGCATTTCCAGATTGGGCATAGGCCTGGAATTGGAGCCCGGATAGGCCTGTATCCCTAAAACCTAAAGCCAGTGAAATGAGCAACAGAATTGCGAAAAACTTAATCTTGTTCATTTTTGATCTCCCGAAACTGAAAACCCTGCCAGCATCCGTGTGGTGTTTTAATTTTATCATTCCCAAGTTTCGGGGATATATCAGCAGTGTAACAGTGTGTAACAACCTTTCAAGACGCAACTGGTAAGCGCATGGTAAAGACCGTGCCCTGCCCGGGCCGGCTGCGCACCGCAACCGTTCCCTCATGACGAGCTATAATGGTTCGCACCATAGCCAGACCCAACCCACTGCCCGGGCATCCCTGCGCGTTTTTCCCCCGATAGAGCTCCTCAAAAATGTGGGGCAGGTCTTCTGGCGGGATGCCCGGCCCGTTATCTGTGACCTCCACAACGAACCACGGGCTTACTTCGAACGCCCGCACTTCAATCTCAGAAGAAGGTGGGGTGAACTTGAGGGCGTTGTCCACCAGGTTGAAGCAGGCCAGCCACAAGAGACCACGATCCCCTGGCACGGGTGATAATTTCCAGGGGGACTGAAGCAGCGTCAGGTGCAGGCGACGCTCTGAGATGCCGGGATGATCCTGAACCGCTTCTACCACCTCCTCGAGCAGTTCGCCGACGTCGACCGGCTCGCGTTCGATGGCGTGCTCTTCGGTCTGGGCCAGTTTACGCAGATCGGTGATCAAACTCCTGAGTCGCTCTACCTGGCCGTTCATGTCGCTCAAAACCTTGTCGGCCTGCTCGATGGGCACCTCCTCCGCTAAGTAAGCCAGCTCGGCCTGGAGCGCCGTCAATGGGTTTTTCAATTCGTGATCCAACCGCCGCAGGAAGCGGCGCCGCTCTTGTTTGGCTTCTTCCCTCGCGTTTTCTACGGCCATTCGGAGGCGAGTATTTGCTCTACGGCGGAATGACCAGAACCCAAAGGCACTGGCGGTTAGAATGCCGCCCGCTATGAAGAGGGACGTTCCCAGGTCGAACCGAACCTGGAAGTGCAGGACAGGGTTGGCGACCCTCGGGGATTGCAGGGCTACGGCGAGGATTAGGCCAACTGCCAAAGGAGAGAGAATCAAGACGATCACGGATACACGGCGCAATTTCATCTCGTCTACTCGTCCGCACTCTCTACAGGAGCCATAAAGCGATAGCCTATCCCGGTCATTGTTTCAATGTATGCCGTCTGCTCGTCGTCGCCGATGGCGTGGCGTATCTCGGCAATGCGCACATCCACCGCCCGGGAGGCCACCGGTTGCATCCAGCCCCACACCGCGTCCATCAATTGTTCCCGGCTGAACACCTGATCGGGATGAAGCATCAGGTACTCAAGAAGCGCCACAGCCTTCGGCGTCAGTTCGATGACCTGCCCATTTTTCTCGAGGCGCCGGGCTTTGCGGTCAAACACCAGGTCGCCAGAGCGGAGCTCCCCGGCCATACCGAGCGGCTTTCCCGGTTTTCCGCTTCCCTTGCGCCGGAGAACAGCCCGGATGCGGGCAATCAACTCCTGAGGTTCGAAGGGCTTACACAGATAGTCGTCGGCCCCTTCTTCCAGGCTCAGGACCTTATCGGTCGTGGTACTCACCTGGGTGAGCATGATCACCGGCGTCCAGTTTCCGCCAGCACGTAACTGGCGGCACACTTCGCGGCCATCCATGCCTGGCATAAGGACGTCCAAAACAATCAAATCAGGGGGCAATTCATCGACCTTGCGTAGGGCGGTCTGCCCATCACAGGCCACAGTTACAGAATAACCGGTGCGCTCCAAAATAGGAGCCAGATAGTCGGTAATGCCTCTCTCGTCGTCTACCAACAGGATATGAGCGCTTTCCATAGACAAATCTCATTTTCCATGTCCTGGAAAATCAAAATGATCCTGATGACTTTTTCACCATCACTATCTTTGCACTTTAACAACTGGATAGAGCCAATTGTACACTGATTTGCTGTTGGGTGAGCCCGGCCTGGAACTGACTCAAAAGCCAATCCAGAAGATTGTGTTGATGTTCGTCCTGAACCGCGTGGCGGGCATCTCCCCAGGTTGCCAGACGGTCCTGGCCAGCACGCTGTTCGTCCAGGAAGCAAGATAGACAAGCGATCAGGGTCCAAAAGCGCAAGATGGCTTCTACGCTCATGAGCTGGTAATGGTCTGAGCCAAGCAGGTCTTTTGCGTCCTCGAAGAACTCGATGCTCCAGCGGATGGCCAGGATGTTGATCACCGTCTGCGCATCGGCGTCCAACAGCGTGGAGCCCTAGTAGCGAATGGACTTGGCCGGATTGCGGACATCATGGCAGGTTATGAGCACGAGCGTTGGCCCCAGTTTGTGCGGATATGGGTGCACACGATATGCGCATACACCTTTTGGCCGCCCTGTTGAGAGGGCTAGGTGGCTTCTTGCCAATCTTCCGGCTTGAGTTGGGCGGCGTATTCGGAAGTCTGTGTTCATCCCATTTTCTCCAAAATTCCATTCGCCCGCCACACCCTCTCCAGCACCTTCTCCTTCCCCACGATCTCCATGCTCTCGAACAGCGGCGGGCTGATGGCGTTTTCCCGTTTTACAGATCCTCTGGCGTCAAGCCGGTCACCTTGGCAATGCGCGCCAGCATACGCGGGCCAATCTCTTCATTGTCATGGAAAGCGAACACCACATCCGGCCAGCCCGGCTTCGCCAGCACCTTGTGTGAACCGGTCTGGCGGTTTACAGTCCAGCCCAGGCGCAGCAAGGCAGAAAGCAACCGTTTGGCCTTGATCGAATGCCACTGGCTCATGCCGTTGCAAAAGAGATCAACAGAGGGGAAATACTTTCGCTGTGTTCCAGACGGTCGGCAACGACACGCAAAGCCAGCGCCTGCGCACGTGCAATGGCATCTTCCCTATCCTTCCCATAAGCCAAAACACCCGGCAGTTCGAGCACTTCAGCCAGCCAGCGACCATCTTCTTCTTGCTCATATTCAATCGTGAATTTCATCGCGGCCTCCTCGCGGAACAAGAGCCGAAGGGATTATAGCACTTCGGCTACATCTTCTCCAGTATTATGATTGCCCTGCTCACCCTCTCCAGCACCTTCTCCTTCCCCACAATTTCCATGCTCTCGAACAGCGGCGGGCTGACGGTCTGACCCGTCACCGCGGCGCGCAGGATGCCGAAGACTTGATTGGCGTTCAGGCCGAGGTCCGAGATCAAATGGCGCATGGGCGGCTCGGCAGTCGTCAGGGTGATAGCAGGCAATCCGGCCAGGATCTCATAGGCTTTTCGGGCAACGTCCGCCGACTGCGCGGCAGTCAGGTTCTTGCCGATGAGTTCCTCCGGCTCCGGCTCGACCGTCTCTTTGAAGAACCAGGCCGCGAAGGGCAGGCAGTCATCCAGCGTGACCAGGCGCTCACGGATGAGCGGGACAATGCGCAGGAGTCTGGCATCGTCCACGGTGAGGCCAGCCGAGGTGAAGTAGGGCTTGATGCGTGCGGCCAGGTCCTCGGTCCGCAGGGCGCGGATGTGAGTCCCACTGAAGTGGTCGAGCTTGGAGAAGTTAATGGCGGCCGGCGCCGGGCTAAGGTTGGCTATGTCGAATCTGTCCACCATCTGATCGAGGGTCATCACATCGCCTTCGGAAACGCCCCAGCCCATCAGCACGATCCAGTTCAACACGCCCTCGGGGACGTAGCCGAAATCCCTCAGATCGCTAACGTAGATCGAGTAGCCGCTGTCGAGTGCAACGGAGGTGTCGCGCTTGCTCATCTTGCCCTTGCCGGAAGGCTTGAGGAAAACCGAAAGGTGTATCCAAACCGGCTCTTCCCAGCCGAAAGCGCGCACGATGAGCGCATGGAGCGGGAAGGTCGAGAGCCACTCCGAACCACGGATCACGTGGGTGATCGCCATCAGATGGTCATCCACCATCGCCCCACAATGATAGGTGGGCAGGCCATCGGACTTGATGAGAACGTAATCGTCAATCTGGCTGTTCGGAACCGTGATCGGCCCGCGCAATACGTCTACTGCGGTGGTGCTGCCCTGGCGAGGCGTCTTGAAGCGGATGATGTGCCGTTCGCCATCAGCAATGCGCCGGCGGGCCTCATCGGGATCAATCGAGCGACAGAGGCCATCGTAGCCGGTATTCAGTTTCTGCTTCTGCCGCTCCCGGCGGACGCGTTCCAGTCTGTCAGGTGCACAAAAGCACGGGTAGGCCGCGCCTTTCTCCTGTAAGATCGTGACCTGTTCGTGGTATAGCTCGCGCCGCTCGGACTGGCGGTATGGCCCACACGCGCCGCCCACATCCGGGCCTTCGTCGTATTCGAGGCCAAGCCAACGCAGACCGTCCATCAGCTCCTGTTCCGCGCCGGGCACAGTCCGCTTTGTGTCGGTATCCTCGATGCGCAGGATGAACTGTCCACCAGTGCGACGCGCCAACAGGTAATCATAGAGCGCTGTCCGGGCCGAGCCGATGTGCATCCGCCCGGTGGGAGAAGGCGCAAAGCGAACGCGGGCAGGTTCGAGGCCCGTACTGAGCAAAGTCGAAGTATCCATGATGGACTCCAGATTGCGGAATGAATTCCGCGTTACGCAAATTCCAGCGACCTGTGGCGCACGACGACGCTTTCCACCAGGCCGATACCGAACATCAACGAGAGCAGGCCGCTACCGCCTTGACTGATGAACGGGAGCGGCAGACCGCTGACGGGCATCAGGTTCAGGTTGACAGCGATGTTGACCGCGGCCTGGAAAGAAATCAACACTGCGACGCCATAAGCGAGCAGCGAGCCGAAGGGATCGCGCGCCAGCCGCGCCGCACGCAGGCAGCGATAAATGATGAAGGCCAGCAGCGCGAGGGTAAGCACTGCGCCGATCAGTCCGAACTCTTCGCCGATGACCGAAAAAATAAAATCGGTGTGACGCACCTTCATGAAGCGCAATTGGGTCTGCGAGCCGTGACCATATCCCTTTCCAAACCATCCGCCGGAGCCGAGCGCGATCAAGGCTTGCATCACGTTGTAAGTGGCGCCGTAGCTGGCACTCTTGGGAGGAAACAAGAAGTTGAGGACGCGCTCTTGCTGGTACGTTTGGAGGAACGGAAAGCCAGCCGCGATAGCGAGCAAGACCATCACGATGACCGCAGCCAGATGTTTGAGCTGCAACCCGTTCACCCACACCATGGCCGCCCAAATGACCATGATGACGATCGCATTGCTCAGGTTGGGCTGCAAGAGGATCCATATCATCAACCCCCCGGCGATGAGCAGACTCTTGGCGATCCAGAACCAATCACGCCGCGCATCCTGGCTGCGGGCAAAGTAATCAGCCAGAGCGATGATCATCGCCAGCTTGGCAATTTCCGCCGGCTGGATCAAGATCGAGCCAACTGTGAACCAGCGCGTTGAGCCAAAACGGGCGATGCCCGAAAGGTATAGGATGACGAGGAAGAGCATCGTCACCAGGTAGAGGATGCGATCCAGTGAAGACCAGTAGCGGTAATCCAGGACTGTCGCAATTACGATGACAACCAGACCGATGCTGGCATAAATGATCTGGCGGTTGATTTGCGGCAAGAGGGTCTCATTTCCAGCGATGGCAGAGCGGATCATGGCAATGCCAAACGCATTGGCCAGGATGACCGCACCCAGCAGCCAGAAATCGAAATGCCGCCAAAATTCACCACGTAACATAGTATTCTATTCCGGCTTGTTGAATGCTGAAGGGTTGCACCCGGCAATCAGCGCGGCCGGCGGCGGATTGTGTTCCGCAAGGGGATATCAGCCACAAGCCGCTGAGAACGCCCCTCCTGGGCGACAGTGATGCTCACCGCGTTGGAATCGATATCCACGTGCCGCGAGATGGTCTCGATCAAATCGTCCTTGAGCGCTTCCAGCTCGGATGGCGTCAGGTCGGTGCGGTCGTGGATCAGGACAAATTGCAGGCGCTCTTTGGCGCTGCCGACGCTTTTCTTCCGTCCAAACATGCGGTCAACGAAGTTCATCTCATTTCCTCCCCAGCAGACGCTGCCATAATCTCTGGGCTTCCAGTTCGAGGAACGGCACCTCTTCACCCAGCAAGCGGCGGGCGATATGATGAAATGCCTGCCCGGCTTTGCTTTTCGAATCCAGCGTGAGCGGCGCGCCCCGGTTCGAAGCCACGATAACGCTTTCGTCTTCGGGAACGACGCCGAGCAGTTTGATTGCCAGCAGGTCGAGCACATCATCCACTGAGAGCATATCGCCGCGCCTGACCATGGCTAAATTCAGCCGGTTGAGGACGAGTTCGGGTGTGCCTTTTTCTTCGGCCTCCACCAGGCCGATCACACGGTCGGCATCCCGCACGGCTGAAATCTCGGGATTGGTCATCACGATGATCTTATCAGCCCCGGCGATGGCATTGTGAAAACCGCGCTCGATGCCGGCCGGGGAATCGATCAGCACCCAGTCACATTCCAGGCGCAACTCGTCGCACAGGCGTACCATGTCGCTCGGCGAGACGGCGCTCTTGTCGCGCGTCTGCGCCGCCGGGATCAAATAGAGTTCAGGCAGGCGCTTATCGTGGATCATCGCCTGGCGCAGCCGGCAGCGGCCCTCGATCACGTCCACCAGATCGTAGACGATGCGGTTTTCCAGGCCCATCACCACGTCCAGGTTGCGCAAGCCGATATCGCCGTCCACGCAAACGACCTTCTGCCCCTTGGCGGCCAGCGCCACGCCAATATTGGCGACAGCCGTCGTCTTGCCGACGCCGCCTTTTCCCGAAGTTACCGTCACCACCTTTGCTGTCATCTCGTCCTTTATTCCTTTGTCTGCCACGGCTCGGCCACGAGAACCCCATCCTGCAGACGGGCGATCTCCGGTTGTATCTTGCCTTTCCGTTTGGGTGACACGGCGATCTCGCCCGCAATGCGCAATTGCGTGGGCGAGAGTTCCAACGCACAAACCACCGCGCCCGCCTCGCCTTGCGCCCCGGCGTGAACGACGCCGCGCAGCCGTCCCCAGACCACGATGCTTCCGCCTGCCACGATTTCCGCGCCCGGGTTGACATCCCCCATCACGACCACGTGGCCGGGGAATTCGACCCGCGCCCCCGAGCGGAGCGTGTGCGCCAGCCAGAGCGCTGTCTCGCCCGCGCCAGCCTGCGGGGCGGACCGCGCCGCTTCCGGGCGCGTCTTCGAGATGCGGGTCGCCAGGCCGAGGTTTTGGGCGGTCTGCTCGCTGACCGAAGATTCGCTCAAGACAGCCCACAGGAAGATGCCGCGTTCCGAGAGCAGCTCACGCAGCGCGGCCAACTCGGCCACGTGCAATACCTGACTGCCCACGTCCAGCGCGAGGCGTGCGCCTTTAAAAAAAGCTGGCCGCTCGTCAATGGCATTGATGAGAGCTGCTTGCAGGTCCGCCCAGGGCGCCTCGCCCAGCTTGACCAGCAAGCCGTCACGAATGCCCTTGATGTCAATCAATAAAGTTGCCTTGCTCATTTCTGGCGATTATACTGCCTTTTGCCTGGAGGCGAGATGGCCTAAGAGCCTATCCGAATAACGGAGTGCAGACTTCAGTCTGCCCCGAATGGCGGACTGAAGTCCGCGTTCCGAAGTTTTTCGGATAGACTCTAAGGCTACGGTCCCCCCGTGAGACCTTGCGCGATATCAATGGCCTTGATCTCGAAGTAGGCGTCCATGACCAATTTGACGATCGGCGCTGCCACGCTGGCGCCCTCGCCGGCGTTATAGGCAAAGGCGACGATGACGATCTCCGGATCGTCGAAGGGCGCGTAGGCCACCGTCCACGCATGGGTAGGCCATAATTCCCACTTGCAGCGGTCTTGGTCCAGGGCTACATCGTCACAGTATTCAGCCGTCCCCGTCTTGCCCGCCACAGCAATCGGGTAGTTCAGGAAGGAAGTATTCCGGTGGAGCGTGCCGCGCGCGTCCAAGACTGCCAGGCGCATCCCCTCCTGGATCTTGCTTACCACCCAGGGTTGGACCGTCTTCATCAGGCCGGTATCGGTACAATAGGTATCCTCACACTGGTAATCTATTATGATCGCATCGGTGGTAATATCCCAGCGCACATTCGGCGTGAAGGGAGAGATCTGATAGCTGCCTGCACCGGCCGATGTGGTTGTGACAGTTTGATCGGCAGGATTCCACCACCACTCCTGCATGTTCCCCTCACCATCCTGGACGCTGCGGATGATGGTCGGCTGCATCAATTTGCCGTTGTTGGCGATGGTCGCCGCCGACATCAGCACCTGGATCGGCGTGGCGGCCACGTATCCCTGCCCAACGCTGGCAATGTAGGTATCCCCGGTAGACCAGTTCTCGCCTTTGTTGATGCGTTTCCAGGCCGGGTCGGGGATCAAGCCCGAGGCCTCACCCAGCAATTCCACGCCCGAAGGCTGATCGTAGCCGAGGGCGCGCGCATACTGTTTCAGCCGCTCGATGTCAAGCCCTTCTGGAATTTCATCTTCGTACCCACCGCCGAGCTTATAGAAGCAGACATTGCTCGAAAAAGCAATACAATGTAAGAAATCAATTTTACCGAAACCCGCCTCGTTCCAGTCTACATAGTCGCGTTCTTTGCCGGGGTCAGTGGGAGAAAATTTTTCGACAAGGGTGAGTTTTCCGGGTGCATCAATGATCTGATCTAAAGTCACCACGCCCTCGTTTAGAGCGCCGGTCGCCGTAGATAGTTTGAATGCCGAACCGGGAGGATAAGTAGCCGATATGGCCATATTCAGCAACGGGTGGCGTGGGTCCTGGCTGAGTTGCTCGTAGTAATAAGCCGGGATGAAGCGCGCCATGCGGTTATTCTCATACGTCGGGTAGGAGACCATCGCCAGGATTTCACCCGTCTTCGGGTTCATGGCAATGACCACGCCGCTGGAGATACGAATCTCCCCATAAATAATTTTATTCCAGTAATCAATCTCACCGACCAGGGCAGCCTGGGCTGCATCTTGGAGGCGGGTATCAATGGTCAGGATCAGGTTATTGCCGGCAACCGGCGCGACCGGCGGCTGCAGGTTGCCGAGTTCCTGGCCGGCCACATCCACCTCGACGACGCGCCTGCCGGGCGTACCGATCAAAATGTCATCCAACGAAGCTTCGACACCCGAATAGCCGACCTTGTCACGGCCGGGCCGGAAGCCCGCCTGGCGATAAACCTGTTCCTTGTTGGCCGGGATCGGCCCCAAGAAGCCGACCACGTTGGCTGTCAGCGAGCCAGTCGGGTAATCGCGCAGCGGTTCGATCTCGACGCTCACGCCCGGCCAGTCCACAGCGCGTTCGCGGACGACCATGGCTGTCGCCTCGCCGACGTTGCAATCAACCTTGACCGGATCGTACGGCGCGTTGGATGCGCCCAGCTCCACCCATTGCGCGATGCCTGGCCCGGGCGTGCACGCCTCGAGCAATTTGGCATCCGCCGCCGTCCCCTGGCTGGCCGGGACGCCGGTCAGGGCCGAAAGTTCGCGGTAGATGCGCTGGATATCGGACTCGTCATCCGGCAGGTAAGCCGGGGTGACGACGATGTTGTACGCAGCGATGTTGCGCGCCAGCACGTAACCGTTGCGGTCGTAGATAATGCCGCGCGCCGGCGCGATGCTGATTTGGCGCGTGTGGTTCTTTTCCGCCTTGGCCATCCAATCCACGCCCTGCAGGATCTGGAGATTGAAGAGGCGGCTGAGGAAAATCGCAAAAACCAGGCCGATCACCGCATAGATCGTGCCATAACGCCAGTTCTGGAAACGGGAAGGGGATGTGGCCGTGGTCATGCCTCCACCTCCGCCGGGTAGAGCCAGCCGGCCAAGTCTCTCATCCCGGCGTAAACCGGGATCGCCAGCAGCAGGTTGAGAAGGATGCTCGGCAGGGTGATCAGGCTGAAGGAATCCCCCACCGGCAACGGGTCGCCCAAGAGCCGGAGAGAGAAGATCGAGAGTATATGCAGCATCAAAGTACCTGTAAAACTGACCGCAAACATCGCCAGGAGCGGCGCCTGCCAGACACGGCGCTGCAAGAGGCGCGCCATGCCGACGATCAAGAGGTAGCCTGCCAGCGGCACAAACCAGGGCAGCCCCGAGACGAACGCGACCAGTACGCCGCCCACCAAAGCCCATTGCCAGGCCGTTGTGACGCGCTCCTGCAAAGCCCAGGCAGCCAGGATGACCAGGATGAGGTCTGCGCTGCCATACAGGAGATTGATCCGGCTGATCACGGCTGTCTGGAGCATCAGCGCCAGCACGAGAACAGGGAATGCAACCAAAGTGGCCATAATTTATGGAGCCGCCGTCGGGATAAGGGGCGCGATATCCACCGGTTTGAAATTCGTGATAATCAAGACGAATTGAATCTGGTCGTAGTTGACGATTGGTTGGACGGCAGCCTGCTGGAACAACTCGTAATCCAGTTTGCGGACGCTGACCACCTGCCCCACCAGGAGGTTGGGGGGATAACCGCCGCCCAGGCCGGAGGTCAGGACAACGTCGCCGGGCTGAACGGTCACATCCTGGGAGATCATGTCGAGTGAGAGGTTGCCGGTGATCGAACCGACCAGCATGGCTTCGGTTTTGGAATTCTGCAAACTGACGTTCACAGCCGAAGCCGGGTCAGTGATCAACTGGACACGCGCCGCGTCGGCGGTGACCGCGTCCACGCGCCCGACCAGGCCCTGGTCCGTTACGACAGGCATGCCCCGGCGGATGCCGTCGTTCGAGCCGATGTTGAGGATGACATAACGGAGGAACGGGCTGGGGTCGCGCCCGATGACGGTCGCGGCTTTGTAGGTGTTCTCCGGGCTGGCGCGCGCAAAGTCCACCAGCGCGGAAAGGATCTGCGTCTCCGTGACCTGCTGCTGAAGCCCGATTACCTGGGTTTGCAGGCGGGCGACTTCCGCTTCCAACTCGGCATTCCTCTGCCGCAGGGAGGCCACGTCTCTTGGAACGGTAAGAAAGTCAATCACGGCCAGGTAACGGGTGGAGACCCAGGTCTGCGCACCCACAATAGTCTGATTGACAAGATTCGATAAGGAAGTCAAATACCCGCCCAGTGCAAGCGCCACCACCCCAATTGCCAGCAAGGCAATCACAATCGTTTGCAGGGAGCGTGGAAAATTCTTTTTCATATCCAATCGACTCGCGAACACCGCGCCGCTGGCGCGGCCACGCGATTACGCATCACGAATGAATTACGCCATCACGAATGACGCGTGCTACCGCGCTCCAGGCCAACCAGGTAGCGGCCCAGGCCAGGGAAATCTTCGAGCACCATACCCGCACCCCGCACGACACAGGTCATGGGATCCTCGGCCACCCAAACGCGTAGGTTCAATTCGTCGCTGAGACGTTCGGCCAGTCCCTGCAGGAGAGACCCGCCGCCGGCCATACAAATCCCGGCATCCATCAAATCCGCCACGATCTCGGGCGGGACTTCGTCGAGCGCATCTTTGATCGTATCCATGATAACCTGCGTGGAACCCGACAGCGCCTCACGCACTTCCACCGAGGAAATCTCGATCGATTCGGGCAGGCCGGTGACCAGGTTGCGGCCGCGCACTTCCACAGTCTTTTCCACCGGCAGCGGAAAAGCCGAGCCAATATTCCACTTGACCTGTTCGGCCACGCGTTCGCCAACGAGCAGGTTGTACTTGTTGCGCACGAACTGGACGATCTCCTGATCCATCTCATCTCCCGCTACGCGCAGCGACCTGGAGACGATCACCCCACCCCTCGCCACGACCGCCACCTCGGTCGTGCCGCCGCCAATATCCACGATCATGCTGCCGCGTATTTCGCCAATCGGCAGGCCTGCGCCCAACGCGGCAGCAATCGGCTCCTCGATCAGGAAGGTTTCACGCGCCCCAGAAGACATCGCAGCATCGTAAACGGCGCGTTTTTCCACCTCGGTCACCCCGCAGGGAATGCCGATCACTACGCGTGGACGAGGCAAGGGCACTACCGTTTGCTCGTGGACTTTACCGATAAAATATTCCAGCATGGCTTCGGTGATCTCGAATTCCGAAATCACGCCGTCGCGCAAGGGACGCACGACGATGATCGCGCCGGAGGTCCTGCCCATCATCTCCCTGGCTTCCAGGCCTATCGCCAACGGCTGGCGGGATCGCTTGTCTATCGCCACCCAGGATGGTTCATTGATGACAATCCCCTTCCCGCGCACATGCACCAGGGTGTTTGCCGTCCCCAGATCAATGCCAATGTCTAGTGAGAAAAGCCCAAGAAGCCAGTTTATGGGGTTGAAAGCCAAGTGATACTCCTCGCAAGGGTTTTTACCGGCGAAATTATACCATGAGGCACTGTTTGCCGAATTCAACGGACTTAGAGCCTATCCGAATAACGGAATGCAGACTTCAGTCTGCCCTGTATTGCGGACTACTGCGGACTAAAGTCCGCGTTCCAGGGGGTTTTCGGATTGGCACTTAGGACACCTTCCGCCGTACAGCCAGCATGGTCAGATCGTCGTCGGGCGGAAGCAAGCCCATGTGGGTATTGACCGAAGTTTCGAGTGCTTCCAAAAGTTCGTGCGCAGAGAGGGTCGAATTCACCTGGATAAGCTGGCGCAGGCGCTCTACACCAAAAAGCTCCTCCTGCGGCGAGAAGGCTTCCGTCAAGCCATCTGTATAAAGCAACAGACAATCGCCCGGCTCGAGTTGGATCGTCTGCTCTTCGATCAACGTCCCCTCGACCACGCCGAGCGCCATGCCGGTGCGCGTGAGGGACTCGATCTCGCCGCGCCGGTTACGCATCCATAGCGGCGGGTTGTGACCGGCGTTGGCGTAGGTGAGTTCGCCGGTTTCCA
>MNXK01000015.1 GCA_001872165.1 Anaerolineae bacterium CG2_30_58_95 | reverse complement strand
TGCAGGTACTTCGCCAACAATGGATGCACTCGGCGGATCTCCTCAGCCAGGCGCAGCGCCACGCGGCGGATCGAGAAATGCGCATTCGCAGCCGCGCGCAACTGGCAGAAGGCAAAGGCTTCCCGTAAATTCAGCGTGAATAGCACCCGGCGGTTGAAAGCGTTGGGGACGACGTAGGCCGCGACGTGCGGATTCCACTCTGCCATTCTCTCATACAACTCCGCGGCGGCCTGCATGGCGGCGCGATACGGGACCTCGAAGCCTGCTTCGGCGATCCGGCGCGGCAACGCGTACCCAAGCCGCGCGGTCAGCGCCTGCGGAGTCTGGCTCATCATACGGTGGCGCTTGAATTCGGCATACGCGCCCTGGTCGAGCAGCAAGTCGAAGGTGTAGCAGGTGTGTTCAAGCTCGCGCAGGGGGGCGTCGTGGCGGGATAAGCGTCCCAGCAGGGACGCGGCCAATTTAACGCGCTCAGGCTCGGGGGCGGAACGCACCGTCTGCAAGGCCTGGGGGAAGGTCATGCTGCCAAAACGGTACAAGGTCGCCGCCAGCACTTTCGTCTCGCCGTCGGGGTCGTAGTCAATCAACGTACACCAATCCCCTTGTAGGGGCGACCCTTGTGGTCGCCCTGGGCGGGGATAAACCCCACCCCTACGTTCAAAATCTTGGGATGTTTCAGTCAAATATGGCACAGCCTCGGCGTATTTGACCAGCGTCGGCGCTTCTGTTTGCGCGACGCGCTTGATCTCCTCGCCAATTTGTCTCACCTCTTCCAGCGGATGCGCGCCCATCTTGCGGATGGCGTTCTCCAGCATACGCGCATTGGCGGTCATGCCCAGGTTGGCCAGCGAAGCCGCTGGCAGCAGGAAGCGGCACGAATCAACGTATTGCGAGCGGATGCGCCGGTCGTAGGCCTCTTCCGTTTCACCGGGGCGGAGCGGGGACTGTCGCTCGATGCGTTTCCGCACCGACGCTAGAGATTGGGTATAGGTATCAAAGAGCAAACGACAGGTTTGGATGTAGCCTTCCCGCAGCGGATGGCCATCCAGTTCAGGCGGGATGTAGAAATCTTCCCGGCCCCATTTTTGATAGCGGGTGGACTTTTCGGTGTAGGATGCCAGCCGGTTGGATTCGATGCTCTCCACGGCCAGCCGGGAGACGTTTTCGATAGCCAGATGCAGCACGGCATGTTCGGCCACCGAAGCGTGCCCGTAACCGACCACCCATTTTTCGTGGAATTGGGCGCTCTGCTCGTCGGTCAATCCGGCCGCGATCTCGCGGAACGTTTGCGGCGAGCGCGAGGTCTTGGCGAAAGCCACCGCGATGGTCTCGGGCGAAAGTTCTTTGGGAGAGAGCAGGTAGATTTGGCGAGAGGGCATGGGGATTCCAGTGATCAGTTTTCACCTGTGCCTGCGGCACGGTGCAGGCAGTCATCAGTGTTCAGTCTAAAGGTTGGGCGAAATATAGACGAAAACGCCCCGCAAGTCAACGGGGCGATTTCTGGTGATGATGTGACTAAAGCAGTTCTTTGAATTTTTCTATTGTTAAACCGGCATCTTTGATAATTCCGCCCAGCGTGAAGGCATTGATTGGATTGGCGCGTGGGATGATGATAATGCGTTCGCCATCTGTCATGGAGATGTGCTTGCCTTCGCGTATAACCCGGAAGCCGGCTTTCTGAAATGCCTTTACGGCGCGTTGGTGTGATATGCCAGGAAGTTTAGGCATGGCCTGTGGGAATCTCGACCAGTCGTGTGATCATATCTTTGGTCAAATCTTCAACGGTCGCCAGGTAAGTTTGGATGGCATCCTTGATATTTTCTAAGGCCTCTTCTTCGGTCTGTCCTTGTGACCAGCAGCCCGGCAAGCCAGGACACCAGATGGCATACCCCTCATCTGTTTTTTCTAGTTTGACCTTGTATTTCATGGCATAACTCCCAGGGAGATCGTTCAGTAAGTATAACACGTTCAATAAAGCATTTATCAGAGAATTTTCCTTGCCCGCTCAATGTCGTTATGGATCTGCCCCACCAGCGCCTCCACGGACGGGAATTTGCGCTCCTCACGCAGCCGCTCTACGAATTCCAGTTTGATCTCCTGCCCGTACAGGTCGCGGTCGAAATCGAGCAGGTGGGTCTCGACGTGGGGGGCAAATTCTTCTGGCGTGAAGGTTGGGCGGATACCGATGTTGGTGACCGAAAGATATTTCTTGCCACTCACCCAGGCCCAGCAGGCGTAGACGCCGTTGGCAGGGATGACCTTCTCGGCTGGAATTTCCAGATTGGCGGTGGGGATGTTGATCTTCTTGCCGCGTCCATCGCCGTGGATGATGGGAGCAGTGACAGAATAATAGCGGCCTAAATCCAGCGCGGCTGCGGCGACCTCACCGGCCGCGAGCCGGGTGCGGATGCGATTGGATGAGATGACCTCATCTCCGGCGGCCAGCGGCGCGACCGGCTGGACTTCATACCCTAAGGTTTTCCCCAATTCAGTCAGGCGGGTCATGTCCCCCTCGCGGCCGCGGCCCAGGGCGAAGTCGTAGCCGACGAGCAGGCGGCGCAGGCCGAGGCTGCGTGCAACGCGGCGCATGAACTCTTCCGCGCTTTGGTCGGCCAGGGCGCGGTCAAAAAGATGCGTGATGACAACGTCCACGCCCAGCGATTCCAGCAAAGCGGCGCGCTCCTCGGGCGTAGTCAGGTTCTTGAAATCGTTTTTTCCTCCCAAGATCACGGCGGGGTGGGGGGAGAATGTCAATACGACAGCCAACGCCCCGTCTGCATGTGCGCCTGCTGTGAGTTGGCGAATGATCTCTTGATGGCCGCGATGGACGCCGTCGAAGACGCCGATCGTCAGCCAGCTATTCTGCAGAGAAACAACGTCGAGGGAGTGGTAGTGGCTCATTCAACACAAAGGGCGCGAAGGGTCACAAAGGGGGTGATTTTGGGTTTCTTTGTGTAACTTCGTGCCCTTCGTGGTAGATCTTTTTTAGCTCGTCGGGTCAGAAGTTTTCTACGAGAAGAACACCTTCTTCGGCTGCCACTCCGGGCTGCCGTCTTCACCTTGAGCCAGTTCCATAATGGCGATTAGTTCGCCAGCCATGCTGATGCCGCGCACCAGTCCGGGTTTGGTATCCGGGGCAGCCTTGACGCGATGCCCGTGCTTGACCTCTTCGACCTCGTCGGGATTTAGCTCGACACCCGGCCAGTCCGCCAGGGCTTCGGCGGCGGGGATCAGGTACTGGTACCAGTTCCCGGCCAGGAAGGCGTCCTGCAGCTTGCGCAGGGGGACAGCGTCGCGCAGGCTGAAGCGACCGTTCTTGGTACGGCGCAGGCCGATCAGGTACGCGCCACAGCCCAGCACATTGCCCATGTCGTTCGCTAATGAGCGCACGTAAGTGCCCGATGAGCAGTGCACGTCAATGACCACTTCCGGCGGCGCCCATTCCAGCACTTCCAGGTGATAGACCTGGATCTTGCGCGGGGCCAGGTCAACCTCTTCGCCCTGGCGCGCCATCTCGTAGGCCTTGCGCCCGTGCACCTTGACCGCCGAGAAAGGCGGCGGGGTCTGCTCGATCTCGCCGATGAATTGCTTGAGGGCTTCCTCGAATTTCTCCTCGCTGATGTTCACCGGCGCGGACGACTGGCGGGTGAAACGTCCTTCGGCGTCATAGGTGTCGGTGGTGCTGCCCAGGCGCAGGACGGCCTGGTAGCGCTTATCCGAGGCTGAGACAAACTCGCTCAAGCGCACTGCCGGACCGACCAGAATGACCAGCACGCCCGAGGCGCGCGGGTCGAGTGTGCCGGTGTGACCAGCGCGGCGGATGCCTGTGCCGGAGCGGATGATCTGCACCACGTCGTGCGAGGTCAGGCCGACCGGTTTATCCACCACCAGGATGCCGGAGATGGCGTTCTTGATGTCTTGACTTTCCATTTTTTCTTTTCCTCCTGAGAGTTATAACCCATCCAAAACTAAGGTTAGTGAGATTTATTTACCGCTTACGCGGTACTTTGCCGCTTACGCGGTACTTTGCCGCTTACGCGGTACGCTGCAAAGCCTGCCGCGTGGCCGCCAGGACACGCTCCTGGACTTCGGCCAGCGTACCGGGAACGTCGGCGCCGGCTGCGCCTGGATGCCCGCCGCCGCCAAATTGTACAGCAATTCGAGAAACATCCAGTTCCGGATTTTGTGTTCGCCAGGATATTTTAACCGATCTTTTGGTCTGTTCGACGAAGACTATGCTGATGTCGTTGTCGTCAATGGATGAGATCACGTTGATGAGGTCGGCGTCATCGTTGCCGGAATAATCGGACTTCTTGCGGTCGGCCAGGGTCAGTGTGCCCCACACGATCCCATCCGCACATTGCAGGCTGGAAAGGCCCGCGCCCCAGTAACGCGCCGCTGGGAAGGTACGCCGCACCAGCCCGCGGTAATACAGGTTGGTCATATCCACGCCGAGTTCCATCAACGCGGCGACCTGCCGCAGCGCTTCGGGTGTGGTGTTGGTGGTGCGGAAGCCGAGCGTATCGGTCACGATCCCGGTCACCAGGTTGGCCGCCACAGGCTGGGTAAGCGCATATCCCCATTCCGGCAAGTGGCGGAACAGGATGCTCGAAGTCGCCACCGCGTCTGGCTCGATCAGGTTGAGGGTCCCGAAACGTTCGTTGGTGACGTGGTGGTCAATGTTGAGGTCGGGTTTGCCGTAGCCGTCCAGCGACTTTCCGGCGCGTTTCAGATCAGCGCAGTCCAGCGTGACGACCAGGTCGAAGCTCCCCTGTGGTGACTTGCGCACCTGGTCGCTGCCGGGCAAATGCCGGAAAGACGACGGGACGCCATCCGCGAGCACCATCTGGACCTTTTTGCCTGCCTCTTGGAGTGCCAGGCCGAACGCCAATAACGCGCCGATGGCATCCCCATCCGGGCGGACGTGTGAGACGAGTAGGATGTTTTGCGCGATGGCAAGGCATTGTTTGATTTCCGCGTGAAGCGATTCTTCCATGTTTCTCCAACCGTTGACACGTTTGCACATTCAAACGTTTCAACGTTCAAACGTGCCAACGTGTGAACGTTATTTTTCCTTGATCTGTGCTAACAGCCGTTCGATGTGGTCGGCGTTCTCAGGCGTGGGGTCCCAGTGGAAGCGCAGTTGTGGGAAGGTGCGCAGTTTCACGCGGGCAGTCAGTTCGTGACGCAGGAAACCGCTGGCGTGCTTCAATCCTTGCAGGATTTCGATGGAGCGCGCCACGCCCTCCACCGCCGAGACGTACACGTCGGCGTAGGCCAGCTCGCAGTCCACGCGCACGTCGGTGATGAAGATCTGCCGCAGGCGCGGGTCGCTGATCTCCCGGATGAGCAACTCCGAGAGTTCCTGGCGGATGCGATCCGCAATGCGCTGAACACGAACTTTACCTGTCACTCGTCACCCGTCACTTATTCTACTTTCTTTTCCAGAATGTAGCACTCGATATCATCGCCGACCTGGATGTCATTGAAGTTCTTCAGGCCAATACCGCACTCGAAACCCTGTCGAACTTCGTGTTCGTTTTCTTTTTCATGTTTGAGCGAGGCGATCTCGCCTTCGTAGACGATGTCCTTGCCGCGGTAGACGCGCACCTTGCCATTACGGCGGATCTCGCCTTCGCGCACGCGACAGCCTGCGATCTTACCGACTTTCGAGATGTTGAAGATCTGCAGGATTTCGGCCTTGCCGACCACCTTTTCGATAAATTCGGGCGCCAACATGCCTTTGAGGGCTTTTTCCACATCCTCGGTCAGGCGGTAGATGATGTCATACAGGCGGATCGAAACGCCTTCCGCATCGGCCAGACGGCGAGCGCCCACGTCAGCCTGGACGCTGAAGCCAACGATGATGGCCTGGGAAGCCGAGGCCAGCATCACGTCATTCTCGCTGATGTTGCCGGTCTCCGCGTGCAAGATTTTGACAGAGATATCGCCTTTGCTCAACTCGTTGAGCGAGTTGACGATCGGCTCCAGCGAGCCTTGCACGTCGGCCTTGAGGACCAGGCGCAGTTCCTGGGTCTCACCGGCCTGGTAGCTGGCGAAGAGTTCCTCCAGGGTGGCCTTCTTGGACACGCCGGCCTGTTTCTGGGCCGCCTCACTGCGCTCTAAGATGATCTGGCGGGCTTCCTTCTCTGTCGCGACGACTTGGAACAAGTCTCCGGCGGCGGGCACGTCGTTCAGGCCCATCACGGAGACGGGCGCCGACGGTCCGGCTTTCTGCACCTTGCGGCCGCGGTAATCGAACAAGGCTCGCAGATGCCCGTAGGCGTTACCGGCCACCACCAGGTCGCCGGCCTCCAGCGTGCCGTTCTGGACCAGGAACGTGGCAATCACGCCCTTGGTCTTGTCCAACTCCGCTTCGACCACCGTGCCAATGACGCGGCCCTTGGGGTTGGCGCGGATGTCGGTGTTATCCGCTACCAGCAGGATGGCCTCCAGCAAATCCTCGATGCCCTGTTTCTGCTTGGCAGAAACAGGTACGACGAGTGTCTGCCCGCCCCATTCGTCCGGGACGAGGTCGTTGTCGCCGAGTTGGCGCTTCACCATGTCGAGGTTGGCGTTGGCCTTGTCTATCTTGTTCAAGGCCACGATGATGGGCACGCGCGCCGCCCTGGCGTGGGCGATGGCTTCCTTGGTCTGGGGCATCACGCCGTCGTCCGCAGCCACGACCAGGACGACGATATCCGCACCCTGTGCGCCGCGCGCCCGCATGGCGGTAAAAGCCGCGTGGCCGGGCGTATCCAGGAAAGTGATGGGGCGACCGTTGTGCTCGACCTGGTACGCCCCGATGTGCTGGGTGATGCCGCCCGTCTCGCCTTCGGCCACGTTGGCGTGGCGTATGGCGTCCAGGAGCGAGGTCTTGCCGTGGTCTACGTGGCCCAGGATGGTCACGACCGGTGGGCGCGCGGTCAACAGCGACTCGTCCTCATCGGCGATCATCCGCCGCCAGAAAGGTACTTCGCCGCTTTCTTTTTCCTCGGGAACTTCCCGATTCTCAGGGACTGCCTCGTAGCCCATTTCGGCGGCGACGATGGCCGCGGTATCGAAGTCAATCTGTTGATTGATATTGGCCATTACGCCATTGGTCATCAGGCTTTTAATGATCTGGATTGCGCTGGTATCAATATACGTTGCTAAATCGCGGACGGTGATATTCGCCGGTAATTCTATTCTCTTGTGCCCATTATCGCTCATACGGCGCCTCCTTCGGTGCGCAGCTCAGTTGTGCGTGAAGGTAACTGCTCAACCACAGCGTTTCGTGTCCTGTTTCGTTGGACTAAAGTCCTGCCTCAGATCATGGAAGTCGAATAAATTCGACTCGGCGCTCAGCCCGAAGGGCTTCCATGTACTGAGCAGGCGGCTTCAGCCCCGCTCACTCGTCGAGTGGCGCAATGCAAGTCAGGAATGACGGCGTGCCTGTTGAGCGTTTGGTGAGAGAATAGTCTCGTCAGCCCATAGAGTGCCCCTACTGGCCTGCACCTGCTGTCTCGTTTTCCTCCGGCAGGGTCAGCATAAACTCCCGGAGGCGCTCGATATCGGCGGGCGTCAGGTCAACTTTCAAGGCGTGGGCCAGCGGCCCTTTCAGGCCTCTTTCCCAGCAGGAACGACGGTTGTGAAGGTACGCCCCGCGCCCGGCCAGTTTGCCGGTTGGGTCAATTTGCACGCCCTCCGGCTGGCGCACCAGGCGGATCAGCGATCGCTTGGGCAGCACGATGTGACAGCCCACGCAGGTACGCTGGGGGATATGCTTGGGATGTTTTGCAGCTTTGCCAGACACCTTTATTCAATCCATAGGGGTGGAAAATCCCGCCCCTGCAGGTTTCACGCTTCCCATTCGTCCCAACCCTCTTCGCCGCGCTTGTGCTTCTTAAGGGCGATGGTCTGGTCTTGATCGGGATCGTAAACGATTTCGACGTGCTTCTTCTTCTTCTTTTTCTTCTTCTTGTCCGAGGATTCTTCCTCGTCTTCCACGACTGCAACGGGTTGCAGCATCTCAGGTTTCAGAATGAAGATCTCTTCGAGCGGTTTTTCCTCGACGGCTGCTTCTTCCACCGCGGGCGCGGCCTCGGCTTCGGCAGGCTTGGCCTCCACTTCGACCAGCTTCTCGGCAGGCGGCGCGGCTTCCACCGCTCCGGCCTCGGCGGCGATTACGGGTTCGGCAACAGCTTCGGCAGGAATCGCGGCGACCTCAACCTGCGCGGCCGGCTCAACCACAGGCTCAGGCTCTGGGAAGGTGACTTTCGCCAGCGCATTCGCGATGGCCTGCATGGACTTGGGGCCAATGCCGGCCAGGCCCAGGATGCTATCCGGGTTGAGCTTCATCGTCATCATCAGGTCGCCGATGGTGCGAATCTCGGCCTCGGTCAGGATGTTGAGGATGTGTTCGGCCAGTTCCAGGTCGAAGATCGGCGTCTCGAAGGCGGCGGCGGGGATGTCCGCGCGGGCAGCCGAGGTGCGTTCCTCTTCGGCGGCTCGCTCGGCCTTCTTCTGTTCCACCGTGCGCCGCTCGACGCGATCCACGAACTGGGTCAGCAGCGTGTATTCTTCCGGGGTAACGGGGCGACCTTCGTCCTTCTTGGTCAGGATTGCCTCGATGGTCGCGACGTGCGACTTTTCGGCCTCGGCCAGCGCGCTCAGGGTGGCGTCACTTTGCAGCCTGGCGATGGCATCGCCCGCAGCCTCAACCAGGGATTTGATGTCAATCCGCCAGCCGGTCAGCTTGGCAGCCAGGCGAGCATTCTGCCCGTCGCGTCCGATGGCCAGGCTCAGTTGATCTTCCGGGACGACGACCGTGGCGGTCTTATTGCCTTCAGCCAGGAATACGCCGGAGACGCGCGCCGGGCTGATGGCCTTTGAAATGTAAAGCACCGGATCGGGATTCCACTCGATGATGTCAATTTTCTCGTCGTGCAGCTCCTTGACGATGGCCTGGATGCGCACGCCGCGCATGCCAACGCACGCCCCCACCGGGTCCACGTTGGGCTGGGTGGCCGAGACGGCCACCTTGGCGCGCTGTCCCGGCTCGCGGGCGATGGCGCGGATCTCGACGATGCCGTGATAGATTTCCGGCACCTCGTTCTCCAGCAGGCGGCGCAGGAAGTTGCGGTGCGAACGGGAGAGGATGATCTGCGGCCCGCGCGGGCTTTCTTTGACTTCCAGGACGATGGCGCGCACGCGGTCGTGCACCTTGAAGTGCTCGCCCGGGATTTTCTGGTTGGGCGGCATGACGCCCTCGGCCTTCATATCCAGGCCGACGGTGATGCCTTGCACGTTGCTGGCTGCCTGGACCACGCCGCTGATGATCTCCCCGATCTGCTTCTCGAAGTATTGCGACTGCACCTGGCGTTCGGCCTCGCGGATACGCTGCTGGATAACCTGGCGGGCCGTCTGCGCGGCGACGCGGCCAAAGTCGGTGGGCGTGGAGTCGACCATGACCATGTCGCCGAGGTTGGCCTGCGGGTTCACCGCATGGGCGGCCTCCAGGATCACCTCGGTGCGTTCGTCTTGCACCTCTTCGACCACTTCTTTTTCGGCGCAGATGGTCACCTTGCCGGTCTCAGGGTCTACTTTAGCTTCGACTTGTTGGGCGGTGGAAGCGTTGACGGCGCGCCGGTAGGCTGAAACCATAGCGGACTCGATCGCCTGAAGGATGACTTCCTTCGGCAGTTGCTTTTCTTCCAGCACTTCGTTGAATGCCAGGTTGAATTCGTTCTTCATGCGAAACCTACTCCCCAGATATGACAGTATCCTATACATACAGAAAAGTGGGGGGCGCCCACTTTTCGGTGTTCACTAAATCGGCTCTGCGTACGAGCGCAATTCTAGCACAGGAGTCGGAAAGATGCAAGATATAATAAAGCCACTTTGTCTTTGGAGCAAACCGTGGACCTACCCATCGCAAAACAGGCGCGCAACATTCAGGGCCTTTTTACGCGCATCGCCTCCCACTACGATTTGATGAACCGCCTGATGACTTTCGGACAGGATCAGCGCTGGCGGCGTGAGGTCATCCGCCGCGCCGCGCCCGCGCCGGCTGCGCACTTTCTGGACCTGGGAACTGGCACCGGCGACCTGGCTCGCGCGGCCCTTCGGCAGTTTCCCGCGGCGCGCCTCACGGCTGTGGATTTTACCGTCGAAATGCTGCGCCTCGGCAAGAGGCGTGACGCCCGTCCTGCCTGGATTTCTGCCGACGCGGCCTGTCTGCCGTTCCCGCCGCAGACTTTCGACGCGGCCGTTTCCGGCTTTCTGGTGCGCAATGTCCCGGATGTGCCTGGCGTTCTGCGGGAACAGCGCCGCGTGCTCAAACCCGGCGGGCGGATCGTAATTCTCGATACCACCCGTCCGCGGCCGGGCATTTTCGCGCCGCTGGTCTGGCTTCACCTGCACCTCGTCATCCCGTTGCTGGCCAGGATGTTTGCGCGTCACGGCAGGGATTATCAATACCTGCGCGATTCGACCGAAAATTTCCTGCCGGCCGAAGCGCTGGCGATCCACATGCAGGCGGCCGGCTTTCGCGAGGTTGGCTTTCGCCGCTTGATGTTCGGGACGGTGGCCATCCACTGGGGGGTGAAGTGACGAAACGATTTAGCAATTCAACGAGGCAGCGATTCAACGAGGCAGTGAGGCGGCATGACTGAGCGTGATTTGCAGAAGGCCGCCATGCGCGGCGAACCCTCCTACGTCTGGCGGGCGGGACAGGAACGCCGCCTGCAGATGATCCTGCGCGCCGCCGAGGATCGCATCCGTGGGCGCATCCTCGAAGACGGCTGCGGGGTGGGGATGTACGTCGCGCACCTCCAGCCTTTCGGCGGACAGGTCTTCGGCCTGGAATACGACTTCGAGCGCGTACGTGAGGCGCATCAGCGCTCGGCCCTGCTGGCCTGCGCGGCCGGGGAGGGGCTGCCCTATCCCGCCGAAACCTTCGACCTGATCCTCAGCCACGAAGTGCTCGAACACGTCCGCGATGACGCCCAGGCCGTGCGCGAGATCGTCCGCGCCTTGAAGCCGGGCGGGCGGCTGGCCCTCTTCGTACCCAACCGCGGCTATCCCTTCGAGACGCACGGCGTCTACTGGCGGGGAAAATATCATTTTGGCAACATTCCCCTGGTCAACTACCTGCCGCGCCAGTGGCGGGATAGACTCGCCCCGCACGTGCGCGTCTATTCCAAACGTGATCTCGAAAAACTATTCGCTGGTTTGTCGGTGAAAATCATCGAGCGCACTGTCATCTTCGGCGCGTACGATAACATCATCGCCCGCTTTGGCGGATTGGGGAAAGCCTTGCGCTGGCTGCTGCAAATGCTCGAAAAGACGCCGTTGAAGGTGTTGGGGCTGTCGCATTTTTGGGTGGTGGAGAAATTGACTGATTGAAGTATAATCTCTGTAGAAAGGAGGAGCGATGTACGCGACCAAACTCAAAGGACAGATTACACACGACCGTCGCTTGCTTATCGAAATTCCTCACGATTGCAATACTACCATATTCAGTGCATAAGGCGAAAGTCGAGTAATAAATTTCAAGACTATGGAGGGGCTAATGGACGTAAATCGAGTTCCTGGCCTTAATCTAAGTAAGGCAGAGTATGATGAAGCATTAGGAAAACTGTGTCTATTTGGGGCTTCTGGGTCGGGGGAATATATTGAAGAGTTAATGGATTTTTTGTCTTTGCAAAGCCTAGCGCTCCTTGATCCTGCCT
>MNXK01000014.1 GCA_001872165.1 Anaerolineae bacterium CG2_30_58_95 | reverse complement strand
TGGCGCTCAAACCCGGCCAGCAGTGCCTGCTTCGCACCCACCCGCTGGCCGAAGAACTGACCCTGGCCGTCTACGAAGAAGCCGTCAAGGCCGGGGCGTTCGTCACCATCATGAACAGCACCCCAGGCGCGGACGAGATCTTCTTCAAGCACGCCTCGGATGCGCAACTGGACTACGTTTCCCCCATCCGCAAGTTGATCGCCGAGAGCTTCGATGCCAGCCTGGTTATCTGGTCGGAGCACAACACCCGTTCGCTCTCCGGCATTGACGGGAGGCGCATGGCGCGCGCCGCCAAGGCTGGCGCGCCCATCAGCAAGATCTTCCTCGAGCGCGCCGCGAAAAAAGAGCTGCGCTGGTGCCTCACCGTCTATCCCACCCATGCCATGGCCCAGGAAGCGGATATGAGCTTGAGCGACTATCGCGAGTTCGTCTTCGGAGCGATGATGCTCAACGAAGACGATCCGGCGGCCTATTGGAAAAAGATCGGCCAGGAACAGCAGAAATGGGTGGACTGGCTCAAAGGCCGCGACAAGGTCGCCCTCAAAGGCTCGAACGTGGACCTGAGCCTGTCCATCAAAGAGCGCGTCTTCATCCCCTGCGACGGGCAGCTCAACTTCCCGGATGGCGAGATCTTCACCGGGCCGGTCGAGGACTCGGTCAACGGCTGGATCCGCTTCAAGTACCCGGCCATCGAGTACGGGCAGGAAGTCACCGACATCCAGTTGTGGTTCGAGAAGGGCAAAGTGGTCAAGGAAACCGCCACCAAGAACCAGGAACTGCTGACCGCTCAACTCAACACCGACGCCGGGTCACGCACGCTGGGCGAGTTCGGCATCGGCGTCAACTATGGCATCACCCGCTTCACCAAGAACATGCTCTTCGACGAGAAGATGGGCGGCACCATCCACCTGGCCGTCGGCTCGGGCTACCCGGAATCCGGCAGCAAGAACGACTCCGGCATCCACTGGGATATGCTGTGCGATATGAACGACGCCGAGATCACGGTGGACGGCGAACTTTTCTACAAGAACGGGAAGGCGGTGGTTTAACGTTTCAACGTTCTTCAAACGACGGGCAGGCTTGTGTATCTCTGCAAGCAGCAATTACACATGTTCTTGCGTAAGCCGTTCCATCACCCACATTCGAATCAGTGTCTGATACCCAACGCCTTTTCGTTGAGCAACGGCTCTTAATTCCCTGAGTGTATTCGGGTCAAATCGAATAGCTATCTGGGTTTTTCGAGGGCGGGCATCGGTGAAAGTCATATCCACCGGCTGAGTATCTTGCAAAAATTCTGTAGCGTCATGCGTTGCCCAGAATTCAGCTTCTTCCTGTTCATTAGCGAATTTTGGAATCTTAGCCACATTACACCTCACTTATGCTGATAATAACGGCGTTCTGCTTCGGTCATATCTCGCGCTGTGATGACTTTGATGGAATGCTCTGCCCAGGCGAAACCGATGAAAAGATATCGCCCGCTATTGGAGCGACCGAACAATTGGTATTTCTCTGACGCACTCCGGCGCACCTTATAAGGCGGGTTGAAGAAAGCTTCCTCGACTTCTTCGGGGGTCAAGCCATGCTTCTCCTCGATTTTCTCTACAACCCAATCCAGCCATAAAAAGCTTTCGATGCGTCGGTTCATCACGGCTCCGCGATATTATTTACATATACATTGTATATTGGCGTAAGACGGTTGTCAAGTATCAGATACGAAACTTACAGGCAGGTAGGAAACCTGCGCCACCCTTGAACGCAGGGCGGCTTTCATAGTGGCGTCGGGTTTGGAAACCCGACCTACATAACAAAAACTATCGTGAAGAGTGTGCGTATATTAATCAAAATCCCATGTTCGTGAGAGGAGAATGTCTATGAAACGCACATCCAAAGTATTGACAGGGCTGGCCCTGATTGCCCTGCTCACGCTCACCATCGCCACGCCAGCGCGCGCCTTCGACGCGCGCACTGGCGAGGACGTGGTCATCGCCGCGGGCGAGGTCATCGAAGACGATCTTTACGTTTCGGCGGCCACGTTCACCCTGGACGGCACGGTGAAAGGCGACCTGGCTGTCGCCGCCCAGACGATCACCATCAACGGCACGATCGAAGGCGACCTGATGGCCGCCGGGCAGGCTGTCATCATCAACGGCGCGGTGATGGACGATGTCCGCATCGCGGGCGCGACGCTTTTCGTTGGGGAAGGAGCCAGCATCGGCGATGACCTGTTCGGCGCAAGCTACAGCCTGGAGACCCGCGGCGGCAGCCAGGTTGGAGGCAGTCTGGGCTTCGCCGGAGGCCAGGCCTTGCTGGCCGGCGACGTGGCTCATAACGTCTTTGCCGCTACCGGCGGCCTGGAATTGCGCGGGAAAGTCGGCGGCAACGTGAAAGCCGAGGTCGGCGAGGCTCGAGCGGCTGGCGGCCCTCCGCCCTCGATGTTCATGCCCCCAACCGGCGTGACCATGCCGACTGTGAATTCCGGCCTGACCATAGACCCGGCAGCCAAGATCGGCGGGAATCTGGAATATACCCAAACCAAGGATCTGTCCATCCCCGGCGGTGTGGTGGCGGGTAACGTCACGCGCCTCGAGCCCACGTTGAGCGCGGAAGAAGTCGCCGCGACCCAATCGCTTACGCCGCTGCAAAAGGTGCTCGACTGGTGCCTCAACCTGGTCCGCACCATCCTGACCCTGTTCCTGCTCGGTCTCTTGCTCGTCTGGTTGTTCCCCAGGTTCGTCAAGAAGGCTGGCGAGAAGCTGCAAGCCAAACCCTGGCACAGCCTGGGCTGGGGCGTGGTCAGTTACGCCGCCCTGTTCTTCGCCATCCTGGTGGTCTTCATCGCCATGATCTTGTTGGCCATGCTCTTCGGCTTCCTGACCCTGGGCAAGCTGACCGGCCTCTCGGTCTGGCTGGGCTTGATAACCATCGTTTTGCTGATCTTTGCCTTCATATTGGCTGCCGGCTTCGTGGTCAAGATCGTTGCCAGCGACCTGATCGGCAAACTTATCCTGAACGCTGCCAGGCCGGGACTTGGCGAGCACAAAATCTGGCCTCTGCTGGTCGGCGTGGCGATCATCGCCATCCTGATCAGCCTGCCCTTCGTCGGCTGGCTGTTCAAGGCATTGACGATCTTCTTCGGCCTGGGCGCCTTGTGGCTGCTGGGCCGTGAAGCGCTGGCGAAGAGCCAGTAATCAGTGAGCAGTAATCAGTGATCAGTAGCACCAGACTTCCGAAGTTTTAGAGACTTCGGAAGTCTGATTTAGTCAGGCATTCGAATCGCGGGTATAATTTTCACAGAAGCAGAGAGGAGTATTAGCAATGAGCAAAGTCAAATTCTGGCTCATTGGGAATCGGCGTGGTGTACCGCCATATGTGGGGCGGATTGGCAATCCGCCTTACACTGAACACCAGATATACTGGTCTACCACGGCAAATCCCAGAGAGCCCAAATCTTTGCCATGTCGCGATATGTGGATGCTGCGCTGAAAAAAGCCGAAGATGCCCAAACTGTCGCCGCATAAATCAGAAGAAGTTATTCGCAAATTGCAATAATCCCTCCATGCTCTCCCCCTCTGAGATCGAAGCCCGCCTCGAACACATTCTCCTCAAGGTACAGAAACCCGGCCGCTACGTAGGCGGTGAGTTGAACGCGGTGGTCAAAGACTGGTCACAAATCGAGACCAAAGTCGCTCTAATCTTCCCCGATATTTACGACATCGGTGTCTCCAATATGGGGCTGAAGATCCTCTATGACCAGATCAATCAACGCGCGGATGCGCTGGCCGAGCGCGCCTACGCCCCCTGGCTTGACATGGAAGAGGCCCTGCGCACCAACCACATCCCGCTCTATTCGCTCGAAACGTACCACCCGTTGGCTGGTTTCGACATCCTGGGCTTTTCCCTGCCCTACGAGACGCTCTACACCAACGCCCTCAACATCCTCGACCTGGCCGGCATCCCGCTGCGATCCGCCGACCGCGACGAGAGCCATCCGCTGGTCATCGCGGGTGGACATGCCTGCTACAACCCGGAGCCGATGCACGCGTTCATGGATGCGTTTGTCATCGGAGAAGGGGAAGAAGTGATCCACGAGATTATTGACGCCATCCAGCGGGTCAAAAGTCAAACGTCAAATGTCAGTGGCGACGTTCGACCTTCGACTTTTGACAGAGAGAGACTGCTTCGAGAATTAGCGAAAGTCCCCGGCGTGTGCGT
>MNXK01000237.1 GCA_001872165.1 Anaerolineae bacterium CG2_30_58_95 | reverse complement strand
TTTCAAGATCAATTTCCCCAAACTTATTTTTATGGCAATCTCCCAAAGACTTGCGGCGCTCAAGAATGGCTGCGATTCTTCTGCTTCGATCAAAGCTTGCGCAGGTTGACTCAGACGTGGATCGTCATCCACGAACCAGAGAAAAGCGTGGGTGTCCAGCAGGATATTCATGGCATATATTCTGCAAAATCACCAAGCGGCGCGTCGAAGTCGTCTGCCATTTGGATCATGCCTTTTGCGCTTCCCGCTTTGCGCGAACGGAGCATCTGTTTGAGCGGAACCAACTGCACCACAGCCTTATCGTCGCGTTCGATAAACACCGGTTCGCCGCGCAAGGCCATGTCAATTAAATTCCACAACTTTTTCGGAAGTTCACGTTGTTTGATCTGGTAAACCATGCTCGCCTTCTTTCTGCTCGTTTCAAGTATAGCACAGGGCGGATTTCATAATCCGCCGCTGCGATTGTTGGCGCGCTCCTGTCTTAATTTAAGTGTGATCGCCGAACTCGCTGCCGTCAGGCCGGTTATCATCAGGGCAGTCAATAAACCGCCCAGGGCGACGGCGACGCGAAAGTCGTTGATGAGTGGCGGTATGCGGCTTGGGTCAATGGATTTGGCGAACTCCTGGCCGATGGTGGCTGTGGGCGGAGCCAACAGCGCCAGCACCGTCAACGGAATGGCCATGCCGATAACGCTGATAGAGCCGGAGATCAAGCCGGCCTGAAAGACTATCCTCCTTCTCGAGTCAAGGCTGTCGGCGGTCTGCTGGCGAAGGATCAGAATGGTGGTGACGGCTCCCAATGGGATTGCCAGCAGGAGGTTCCCCACCGGCAAACCCATCGTCATGAACATGAGTATCATGCCAATCGGGATGCCGATAAGCCCAACGAGGCTTGCGGTTTTTGCATAAGCAGGCATGGCAGTCATTTCCCTGAGATCAAAAATCGCCAAAACTTCCCGTAGGCGCGCGGCCGCGGCCAGAAGGCCGGGACGCGTTGGCGATAATCCGCGTAGCCTTCGCCGAAGCGTTCGATGAGTTCCTTCTCCTCGACCAGCCGCAGCCAGAGGGTCATACCGAATGGCATGAACAGTCCGAAAGCCAGCGCGAACCAGTTTCCATTGAGCAGGGCCATCCCCAGCCCAAAGCGGATGACTGCCGCGTAGGTTGGATGGCGGAGAAGACCGAAAATGGCTGTATCCACCAGGCGGCCTTCTGCGGGATAGTAAACGTAGAGCAGGGCCAGGTTGTCGAAGCCAAAGGCGAAGATGGCGCGCGCCCAAATGATGAAACCAAC
This sequence comes from Anaerolineae bacterium CG2_30_58_95, assembly GCA_001872165.1. Taxonomy (GTDB): domain Bacteria; phylum Chloroflexota; class Anaerolineae; order Anaerolineales; family Villigracilaceae; genus CG2-30-58-95. Next base: position 2,140 of record MNXK01000237.1, on the reverse strand, counting down.
CAGGATGAAAAACAAGCTGAGCGTGACCACGCCGGGTGACCACCAGCCAAGCGGGATGGCTGGACCGGGCATGTAGGCGATGTGGATGACGGCGGACAGGATCAGCGCCAAACCTGGCACGCCGTGGACGGCGAAGGCGTTGCGGTAGGCCAGTTCGCCCCACTTTTGCTCGAAGGCCGCACGGCGCGTGATGAAGCGCGCCAGCCAGAAAAATCCCACGCCGAGGACGACGAACTGCGTGACCAATGTCCCTTGCGGCCAGCGGCTGTCGAGCATGATGAAGAAGAGCGTGACCAGTGCGAAACTGCCCAGCACGTACAGGCCGATGAGCAGGTTGCCACGCCGCGTGCGCATATCGGGGACGTGGGCTTGCATTTGTTCGATGCCGGGGAATTCTTTCATGGCTGATACTCCTATCTTGCCTGGAATTACTATACTCTCATTTACCCTTATTTACAATAACCTTTCCCGAGGTTTTTGGGTAATCTGCACGCTGGCGAAATTGGCAGCCACTTTACCGCTCATCGCTTCGAGTAAGACTTTGGCGGGGTCGAAATCGCCGGTTATGAATTCGACTACTTGTCGTTCCTCTGTTAACACAAACTTCCGAAATCTCTCAGACTTCGGAAGCCTTGCCGGTTGGATCACTTTTTTCGTTGGGGGTGCCTTTGGCTGTTATCGGTACTGCATGGTGTAATCTGGCGCGCGTGTCAATAAACGCGGGTTGCGCAAACGTGATTTAATAGGCGCGAGTCGCCCGACTTGAACATACACGACAGAGCGTTTGGGGAGATCATCGTGTTTGAGGTAACTTTCGCTGCGGCGTAAATTTTCGCTATTGAAAGCCGGATCTTCTTTGTCTAATAGCACGATGAGCGCATCTTGCGGGATGCGCTTACCAAATTCAGGGTGTTCTATGATGTAGCGATTGAATTCGGTAAATAATTCATCATATTTCTCATCGAACAGGGTGTTCATTGGTGTTTCCTCATTTCATTTTCGTATTGCTCGCGGTATTTCTTCCAATTCTTGCGTATATCGTTTTGTCCGAAAGATAACACTTCGGCATTGGTATAGTACGGAAATTCTTCCTTCGACACTGTTCCGTCAGGGTGGATCGTATCTTTGTGCGGGGGACCGTGTGCTGTATCGTATCGAACGATTTCACACCATTTGCCATCTATTTCCGACTCGTATTGAATCGTGAACTCTTTGATCGTGCGCTCTTCGAGAATATGAAAGTGCCTATACCTATCACTACTGCTGCCTTGCAGTGGAACGATAAAACGCGTAACGGTCATCCGTGTAATTCGATCTGGGAAATGGAGGCGGCGTCGAAGCGATGGACTTTTCCGATCCGCTGGGAATGAACGCTGACGATGAGCGATTGCATAGGCTGATTATACCAACGAATACAACACGAAGCCCACTCTTATGAGGATGAATGTTTCGAGTACAATCTCTTGTTGGAGGAAAGAATGGTGATTACAGATGTACTACTGCGCAGACTTGAGGAGGTGCTGCAATGAAAAAGCAGACCGTGAACTTGTTACTGGCCGAGATGGATGAGGCTTACCAAACCCTGCGCCAGCGGCTGGAGGGGCTGACTGACGAGGAGTTCTTTTGGGAACCAGTTCCAGGCTGCTGGACGGTGCGGCTTATGGAGGATGGCCGCTGGTGGGTGGATTACTATGACCCGGCGCCTCAGCCGCCGCCCTTCACGACCATCGGCTGGCGGCTGGTGCACATCGCGACCTGCAAGGTAATGTACCACGAACACGCCTTCGGGCCGGGGCAGTTGACCTGGGACAACCTCGATTATCCTCACACCGCCGCGTCCGCGATTGCCTTGCTGGAGGAGGGTCAAGCCCTGCTGCGCGCCGACCTGGAGAAGCTGACCGACGCTGACCTGGACAAAATGCGGCTGACCAACTGGGGCGAAGAGTGGCCGGCCTGGCGCATCTTCTGGGCAATGATTTCGCACGACCTGCACCACGGCGCGGAGATCGGCTGCCTGCGGGATTTGTATCAGGATAAGGTGACAGTCACCTAAACCCATCCTGCTGTAGCTTGACAATAGTGTATAGCAGAAATTGCGTCGCGTCAAAGGGGATGCGGGGCGATTTGGGAGTAGAAATTC
>MNXK01000079.1 GCA_001872165.1 Anaerolineae bacterium CG2_30_58_95 | reverse complement strand
AACACCCCCCTATCGCAGCCACCATCGAAGCTTACCGGAAGAGACGGCAAAAAAAGACGCCCGTCATCATCGGAGTCATTGCGATCCTGTTGGTGGTGGTTGGCGTGATCGTCCTGGTTTTTGGCTTCAGCAACGGAGGCGGTTTCCAACTGTTTGCCACCGAAACACCCACGCCGACCATCACACCATCGCCAACCACTACTCCCACCCTCACCGAAACACCCACGATCACGTCCACGCCAACCGAGACCCCCACGCCAACGCCCGCCGCGCCTTATTCCTACGTGGTGCAGGAAGGCGATTACCTGGAAAAGATCCTCAGCGACCATGGCTTGGCCACTGACGACCTGCTGCTCATCCTCATCCTGAACCCCTATCACGGCGCCGCGCTGGAAAACAGCATTGACCCCAACACCCGGATCGTCTACGCCGGCCAGAAGATCACCCTGCCTCCACCCGGAATGTCGCTGCCGACGGCGACATCCATCCCTGCCAATGCCCCGCGCGGCACCAAGATTCCCTACTTCGTCCTCCCTGGCGACAGCCTCGGCGGGATCGCCAACAAGTTCAACAGCACCGTGGATGAGATTGTCAAAGCCAATAGAGCTCTTCTGGTAGACGGCGCGGCGACGATCATCTACCCCGGATGGACGCTGATCGTCCCGATCAACATTGTTACCCCAGTGCCAAGTTCAACGGCCGCCGCGACAGCGACGCCGACCATGACGAGTACACCATAAAAAATATCGCCTCACACCAAGGAGCATTCGTGAGCAAGTGGCCTGGAAAATACGTCATCGGCCTGACCGGTAATATTGCCAGCGGCAAGAGCGTGGCGCGCAAGATGCTGGAGCACCTCGGCGCATACGGGATTGACGCCGACGCGCTCGCCCATCGCGCCATCGCCAGAGGCGCGCCGGGTTACCAACCTGTCCTGGATACGTTTGGCCGCTGGCTGCTGGATACCAACAAGCAAATTGACCGCGCCAGGCTCGGACGTTTCGTCTTTACAGATGCGGAAGCGCTGAAGCATCTCGAAGCCATCGTCCACCCGCTCGTCGGGCAAGCGATTGACCTGCTTGTCCGGCGCGCCACGCAGCCGATTATTGTGGTCGAAGCTATAAAGCTGATCGAGAGCAACCTGGCCAGCGCCTGCGATACCGTTTGGGTGACCTTCAGCCCCGAAAACCTCCAGAAAGCCCGACTCATGGAAAAGCGCGGCTTGAGCGAGGCGGAGGCCCTCCAGCGCATCCACATGCAGCCACCGCAAGATCAAAAGATCGCCGCGGCAGATGTCGTCATCCAGAACACCAGCACTTTCGAGGATACCTGGAAACAGGTCGTGGCGGCCTGGAAGGTGATCTCGCCGGTCAGTGATACCAACCCGGTCGTTACAAAGCAAGCTGCGGCTGGCGAACTGGCCGTCCAGCGTGGCCGGCCGCGCGATTCAGGCGCCATCGCCGAGCTGATCACCCGCCTCAGCGCGGGCGCGCGCCCGATGACCTCGAACGATGTCATGGCTGCCTTCGGAGAAAAGGCCTACCTGCTGCTCAAGTCCGGCGAGCAGCACGTCGGTCTGATCGGCTGGCAGGTAGAGAACCTGGTGGCGCGCACGACTGAAATCTACATTGACCCATCAATCCCGATCAAACAGGCCGTGAAAACCTTAGCAACCGAGGTCGAACATGCTTCAAAAGACCTGCAATGTGAGGCCTCGTTACTCTTCCTGCCTCCGCAAATGGCTTCGCAGGAATCCGTCTGGCGCGAATTGGGCTACGAAGGCCGCACACCGCAATCGCTGGCTGTGCAGGCCTGGCAGGATGCGGCCATCGAATCCATGCCGCCGAACACCATCATGCTCTTCAAACAACTTCGCCAGGATCGTGTGTTAAGGCCAATATAAAAAATTATGTGACCACTCAGCCTGTGTGTCATTCTCTCGGGAGAACCCTTGTTCGAGCAACCATCTTGTTGGGTTTGTCACCCTGAGCCGTTTTGTGGCGAAGGGTCTCCTCGCCGTGCAGGGGATGCTTCGGCCACAGAACGGCCTCAGCATGACAGTCTGAGCAGTAACGAAATTTTATATCTGCTCAGCCATCGCTGTTCCGGCGGACTAAAGTCCTGCCTCAGAGCATGAAAGTCGGACACCTGCACTTGCGTCAGGTGCAAGTGTAAATCCGACTCGTTGCACCAGCCCGAAGGGCTTCCATGTACTGAGGTAGGGCTTCCAGCCCGCCGAAAAGAGCGAAAAGGCAGGTGGGTGAGCAGTAACCAATGGTTTCTAATACCGTGTCCGAATTATTGAGTGATCTCTTTTTCCTTTTCCAGCGCCTCGACTGGCTCGGGGTGGTTGACATCCTGCTGGTCACACTGGTCTTCTTCGGGATACTCTACCTTGTCCGGGATACCCAGGCGATGATCTTGTTGCGCGGCGTCATCTTGCTGCTGGTGCTGACGGCGCTATTCACCAGCCTGGTCAACCTGCCGGCTTTCTCGTGGCTGCTGCGCACCGCGCTGCCAGCGCTTGTTTTTGCCATCCCGGTCATCTTCGCCCCGGAAATCCGCCGCGCCCTGGAACGCATCGGGCGCGCCGGTACCTTCTTGCCAACTACAAAGAAAGGGCTAAACCCAGAAGTACAACACACCATCCAGGCGGTGGTCAGCGCAGCAGCCCGGCTGGCGGCCCGGCAGCACGGCGCCTTGATCATCCTGCAACGATTGGACAGCCTGGACGAATACATCCGCAGCGGCGTGTTGATGCAGGCACGCGTCACACCCGAACTGCTCCTGCAAGTGTTCTATCCCAACACGCCGCTCCACGACGGCGCAGTGATCATCGAAAAAGGCACCCTGGTCGCTGCGGCCTGCGTCATGCCGCTCTCGTCCAGCGGCATCCTGGCCCATTCCCCAGATCACCAGATGGGATTGCGCCATCGCGCCGCGTTGGGCGCTTCTGAAGCCACCGACGCCATTGCCGTGGTCGTCTCCGAGGAGACCGGCGCGATATCCATCGCCCATGCCGGGCGCATGATCCGCCGCCTGGACGCGGAACGGCTCGAAAATATCCTGGTCGCCTTCTATGCTCCCTCTCGGACTTCCATGAAAGCCAGCTTCTTCGAGCGCCATTTTCCCTACCTGTTTCCCCGAAAGGATGAGTGAAGGCAGTATGTTACGCTGGCTCGCTACCAATGTACGCACGTTCATCCTCGCCTTCGCCCTGGCGCTGGCCGTCTGGGTCTCGGCCGTGACGGCCGCCGATCCGGACGAGACGCGCGCCTTCCCGAATCCAATCACTATCGAGTTCGTCGGCCAGGACCCCGGCCTGATCATCAAGGGACAGGTGACGCGCCAGATCCAACTGACGCTGCGCGCGCCCAGCTCGGTATGGGAAAAGTTGACCTCCGAAAAAGACGCCGTTCACACCCTGGTAGACCTCTCCGGACTCGGGGCCGGGACGTACAGGCTGGACGTACAGGTGCAGATCGGGGTCCAGCCGGTGCGGATCATATCCTTCTCCCCCGAACAACTCGACCTGACCCTCGAGGCGCTTGTCACCCGTTCGCTGCCAGTCCAACTCTCGCTGACCGGTACACCGGCAATCGGCTACCAGGCCGGGGATGCGGCCCTGGATCCGGCTGAAGTGGTCATCTCCGGCCCGGAATCGTTGGTCAACCAGGTTGCAAACGTCAGCCTCTCGTTAGACCTCTCAGGTCTACGTCAAAACATCGAGACCACGCTCGTTCTCCAGGCGCTGGACGACAAAGGCGCGCCGGTCAGCGGCCTGACCTTGAACCCGGATAGCGTCCAGGTTGGCTTACCCATTACGCAGCAAGGCGGTTACCGCGATCTGGCTGTCAAAGTTGTGACCATCGGAAGGCCTGCCAATGGCTATCGTCTGAC
>MNXK01000133.1 GCA_001872165.1 Anaerolineae bacterium CG2_30_58_95 | reverse complement strand
CGCTTGGGCGGCCTGGTTGCATTGTTCACATTTTCTGACATTCGACCTTTCCTTATAGCCTATCCGAAAATCCCTTGGAACGCGGACTTTAGTCCGCAATGCAGGGCAGACTGAAGTCTGCATTCCGTTATTTGGATAGGCTCTTATTTCCGTTTCCGCAGTTCCTCTTCCAGGCGGGCAACGTACTCGTCCGCGGGCAGCGGGGGCGCGCTGCCCTCCTGGGCGGCGGCCTGCTTGTCGAGGGCGCGCCAGGAGCGGAAGGCGCGATACAGGATGTAAGCCCCTGCCAGGAATGCGACCGGCGGAAGGATGTAAACCAGCCAGTTCAAGCCTGTGCGCGGCGGCTCGGAGAGCACGCGCGCCCCATAATTCTCGACGAAATATTGCTCGATCTCATCCGCCGATTTTCCCTCCGCCAGCATCTGGCGGATCAAGTCGCGCCACTGGGCGCAGGCCTGAGTCGGGCACACGTCCAGGGGCGTGTTCTCGCACACCGGGCAATAGAGTTGCCTGGCTATCGCGTTGACATCGTCATCGGAAGGGGTGGGCTGTTGGGCGAGGGCGGTTTTTGCAGCGGCGAATATGAGGAGAAGCAAGAAAACGTAAAACGTAAAACGTGAAACGTAATACGTAATACGTGATGCGGTAAAAGGTTTCATCAACCAACTCTCCTTTACTTGTTTACTTGTTTACTTGTTTACTTGTTTACTTGTTTACTTGTTTACTTGTTTACTTGTTTACTTGTTTACTTGTTACTCATTACGTTTCACGAATCTTTTCAGGCCAGGCAGCCACCAGTGTCCCGAAGATGAAAACGAGGCTGCCAATCCACAGCCAATTGACCAATGGGTTGTGATACACCTTGAAGGTCGCGCCGATGGCCGAGATCGGCTGCCAGTCCACCAAAATAACGTACAGATCATCTGCCAGGGTGGAGCGCACGCCAGGGATGGTCATCGGCTGGCCGGATTCGTAGAAATAATCGCGGCGCGGGTAAAGGTCGCCCAGGTACTGGTCGCCTTTGTACACGCTGACCACGGCGCGGGTGACGTTGCGCCCGCCGGCGCTATCGAACTGCGCCACCGAGTCGAATTTGACCATATAACCGGCCAACGCGAGCGAGCTGCCCTGTGGGATGGCGCCTTGCGTCTCGGTTTGGAAGACTTGCATGCCCAAGATGCCAATCGCCATCAATACCATGCTGATGTGGATGAGGTAGCCGCCGTAGCGGCGTCGGTTGCGCCCGGCCAGACGCCAGAGGGCGAGGAAGAAATTCTCGCCGGTCGTTTTGTGACGCGCCATCCCGCCGCGCCAGAACTCGTACAGGGTGACAAAAATGACCAGCGCCACCAGCCCGAAACCGATCAAGGCGACGGCGTTATGGATGCCGGCTGCAAAGACCGCGACCACGACCAGCGCGGCCGCCAGCGCCGGTTTCCAGACAGCACGTCCCAAAGTCTTGAGTGTAGAATGTCCCCATGCAGAAAGCGGGGCAATGCCCATCAGCAGCATCAGCGCGCCGAAAAGCGGCGCGGCGGCGCGTTCGTAGAAGGGCGGGCCGACGGTCACTTTCTGGTTGGTGACCAGCTCGGAGATGAGCGGGAAGATCACCCCCCAAAAGCAGACGATCAGCACGCCCATGAAGAGCAGGTTGTTCAGCAGAAACAAGGCCTCACGCGAGAGCATGGACTTCATCTCGACTTCGGCCTTCAGATCATTCCAGCGATAGACCAGCAGCGACACCGAGCTGACGAGAGTCAGGCCGATGAAGGCAAAGAACAGCGGCCCGATGGCGCTCTGGGCAAAGGCGTGCACCGAGGAGAGCACCCCGGAACGGGTCAGGAAGGTGCCGAAGATGACCAGATCATAGGTCAGGATGACGAGCAGCATGTTCCACTGCTTCAACATGCCGCGCTTTTCCTGGATCATGACCGAATGCAGGAAGGCCGTGCCGGTCAGCCAGGGCATGAAAGCGGAGATCTCCACCGGATCCCAACCCCAATAGCCGCCCCAGCCCAGCACGTCATAAGCCCAGCGAGCGCCCAGCACCAGTCCCATTGAAAGGAACAGCCAGGCAACCAGCGTCCAGCGGCGGGTGATGCGGATCCAGCGGTCGTCGCTGCGGCCGGTGATGAGCGCGGCGATGGCGAAGGCGTAGGGGATGACGAAGGAGACAAAGCCGAGGTACAGCATCGGCGGGTGGATGATCATGCCCGGATGACGCAGCAACGGGTTCAAACCCATCCCGTCCGAGGGCGTCAGTGGAAGCGCACCCGCCGGGCGGAACATGGCCGCCACCTCGCCGGAGGCCGTCTGCCACCAGCTCGCAAAGGGGTTTTCGAAGAAGATGGTCAGCGCCAGGAAAAAGGCCAGCGTCAGCGACAAGACCACGATCACCCAGGGAAGGAACTCGCGGTCGCGCTCCCACTTGCGCAACATCACCGCCGAGGCAAAGGCCGACATCAGCCACGACCAGAAGAGCAGCGATCCGGCCTGTCCGCCCCACAGGGCGGTGATCTTGAGGTACATCGGCATACTGTTCGAGGTCACGGAATAGACATACTGATACCCATATTGGCCCGTGACCAGCAGGTAGATCAGGGCCAGCGAGGCGAGCGTGACAAGCGGGAAGGTGAGCAGCATGGCGCGCCGGGCGCTCTCCGCCCAGCGACCTGACTGCGAGCGTCCTCGCTCAGGCAGGTAGGATTTCGTCCGCGCCCCATACACTGCCGTCCCCACGCTGAAGAGCGCCAGGAGAAAGGTCACTACGAGAACGCCGTAGCCGAAATCTGCAATCATTTGACCTGCTGGGGGACAGCCTCTTCGTACTTGGTCGGGCACTTGAGCAAGAGTTCGTCCACGTAGAAGATGCCGTCCTCGCCCAGGTGGCCGGTCATGATGGCCTGCGCCTCATCCCGCAGCAGGTCCGGCTTGGGGCCGTTGTAGATCACCTGCAAATGGGAACGGTTCGGATCAATGACGGCCTGGTGCAGGACGGCCGCCAGTCCGCCCTGGGCTTCTATTTCCTTGTTGTCGCCTGGGACATTCGCCACTTCGAAGGACAGGTTGAGGGTTTGTGGATCGTATTGGATGGTAGATCCAATCACTGCTCCGGAGACACGCAGATTGACTCCAATCACGTCACTGCCTTTGGCGTGCAATTCATCCACAGTCACGAAATACTCAGCGCTGGCCTGCGTCGAAGAGGCGATCAGGTAGATCACTGCCGCCAGGATCAACAGGCCTCCGACGATGAATTTGGCGCGCCCAAAACCAGGTTTTTGCATTGCGAATACCTCCAAAGCGATAAGGGATTACCCCACAATATTTACATATTATGGTTAATAGAACATGAGAATATGGGGCTTCCAACAGACTCAGGTCAACTTCACCAACCCTGTGCGGATGGCGAACTTGACCAGCTCGGTGCGTGAGTGCATGTTCAACTTGTTCATGATCCGCTCGCGGTGACGGGCAATCGTCTTCGGACTGATGACCAGCACTTCGGCGATCTCGTCGTTGTTGGCGCCGTCGGCCAGGTATTTCAACACTTCCTGCTCACGGTCGGTCAGACCGTCGAGGCCGGCAGCTTCACCGCTGGTCCGCTCTTGAGCCAGGAAATC
>MNXK01000182.1 GCA_001872165.1 Anaerolineae bacterium CG2_30_58_95 | reverse complement strand
CGGGTATCCGCGTCGGTGAACAGGAGCAGGTCGCCAGTCGCGGCTTGATACAACTGGTGACAGGCCCAATGCTTGCCTAACCAACCCTCGGGCAGCGGACACCCATCCAGGACCCGCAGCCTGGTCGCGCCATCGAGGAGCATGTTTTTTTCATCCTCCAACCAAGCCAAGATCGAACGTGTCCCGTCGGTCGAGTGGTCATCGAGGACGATGACTTCAAACTCGGGATAATCCTGGAGAAGGAGCGAACGCACACAGGCTTCGACGTTGCGCCCCTCGTTGCGAGCCGGGACAAGCACCGAAACGCGCGGAAAATTCTTTGCCGCGGGATACTGGTCGAAACGGCGAATGGTCAGGGCATTGGCAAGCGCGGTGAGCAAGCCCAGGGAAAGGAAAATGAGGATACCCAGGTAATGCGGGGGCCAGAGTCCGCTCACGCGCTCCTCCGGGTGAGCCAGTCTGCCGCCCAGGGGCGTAATTGCGGCCTACGAACCAGGTCGCGGCGGTGCGTCCAGATGACGACAACCGTGTTCAGTACGGCGAAAACAACCAGCCACGATTCCCCATATAAAAACGCGTAAACGAGCAGGGCGAGCATCCCGGCATTGGCCGACCAGGCATCCTCGGATTGCAAAATGGTGAACGGCAGCGCCAGCAGACCATAGATGAGCAACACCAACGGGCCAACGAGCGCCATCCACACCCCGCCTGTGGCTGCCAGCGCCTTACCGCCGCGAAAACGCAACAAAGGCGAGAAGGCGTGCCCGAGGATGGGAGCGAGGCCGACAGGGACAAGATTCCAGCCTGTCGCGCCATACCTATGCGCCAGGAAGACCGGCAGGAAGCCCTTGCTGATATCGAGGATAATGGCAGGAAGGCCTGTCTTCAGCCCACCAGCTCTCAAGGCATTCATCCCGCCGGGGTTGCCGTCGGCAATGGTACGGATGTCAATTTTGACAAGAAGCTTGCCCAGGATGAGGGAAAATGGGATGCTGCCTGCAAAGAAACCCACAAGCGTCCAGAGAAGCACATCGCTCATACAGAAACCTCCTCTAGCAGTTTGTCGGAGAGAGCCAAAATAACCCATCAATGTAGGGCAGGTTTCTTACCTGCCGCCAGATATGGCGGGTAAGAAACCCGCCCTACGGGGTTCTCCGACAGCCTGCTAGCGGGATTTTGGCTGCTATAGTATTAACCAGGCTTGTGCTGTTTAGATACGGGGAAATAGCAGACTTCCGAAGTCTAGGAGATTTCGGAAGTCTGCTATAGTACATCTACGAGACTATTTCAGTTTCCCTTCCACCCAGGCGCGGACACTTGCAAACGTTTCGGAGCATTTGGATGCAATTAAACAGCCACAGCCTGTTCCTGCAAGACCTGCTGCCAGAAAGGCGCGATCTTTCGCTTGGACACTTCCTCGGGCGTAAACCCCTGCGCCTGGATAGGTTCCAGCAAGCGCGCGGCAGCAACCCCCAGGATTTCCAACCGTTCCCGCTGGCTGTATTTTGCCCAATCCGGAGAGAGAACGAACAGGTCAATATCGCTGCCTTCTTGCGCGGTACCCGTGGATTGCGAACCATAAACAAGCACTTTTTCGGCGTGAATCCCCATCTTACCGAGTTCGCCGATATAACGTTTGACTATTTGTTTAAGTTCGGATGTCGCTTGAGCCATTGGAGTACCTCAGTCGTTTGCCTCAAGTATAACCTGGCAACTGACTCTGGATAATCTTTCAGGGCGCGCTGTAAATCTTCGGGATAACGGGTTGGGATGCTGGCTGTATTGATCTTACCGATAAACTCCAGATGTTCCCGCGAAAGTTCCAGGCTGCATTTCTTGACCAGGTAAATCAAGTCATGCGTTTTCACCGGAATAGTCTGCGTTACCTCGGTGACATGCGCTTTGAGCATCTTTTCCAGCGCCAAGTGACAGATAAAGACAACGTAGAGAAGACGCCCGGTTGCCAGCATGTGCTCGGCAGTTTCCAGGTCATATTCGGCCAGCGCAATCCAGTTTTGCGTATCGTCTCTCATGCCAATTTCCTGTCATGATTATACATGTTTTCCCAATGATTAGCGTCGCAAGAACAAAAAGGCGGACACGCCGGTACACCCCTACGAATTATTTTATTTTTCCTTCCACCCAGGGACGGACGCTTGCCAGCGCCTCGGGCAATTTACTCACATCCTTTCCTCCGCCGAAAGCCAGGTGCGGTGCGCCGCCGCCGCCCGCGCCGAGCTGGCGCGAGATGTGCCCAACCAGATCCCCGGCCTTGATACCCTTCGTGATCAAATCCTGCGTTACGGTCGCCATGACAACGATCTGTTCACCGGAAGTAGTAGCGATCACGCACACGCCGTTTTGGGGATATTTCTCGCGAAACCTGTCAGCCAGTTTGCCGAGGGTATCCTTATCCGCATTCGGCAATTCCAGGGCGAGCAAGTTCACACCGTGAACTGTTGACACGTTGGCAAGCTGCACGTTGAAGGTCGAGAGGGCCAGCTCGATTTTCAGCGCGGCAATTTGCTTTTTGGTAGCGGCAAGTTCATCCCGCACTTGTTCGGCCTTCTGCGGCACTTCTTCAACAGCAGACTTGAGGGTGATGGCTGTCTGCTCGAGCAGTTTGAAGCGCCTGGCGATGAGTTCGTACGCGCCGCGCCCGGTCACGGCCTCGATACGGCGCACGCCCGCTGCCGCCGAGCTTTCGTTGAGGATGAGAAAAGCGCCGATGCTGCCGGTGCGGTCGAGGTGCGTGCCGCCGCACAGTTCGTAGGAGTAGCGATTTCCAACGTCAGAGACGTTGGACTCCGGGGTGATGGTAATCGTCCGTACGGTCTCGCCGTATTTCTCGCCGAAGAGCGCCATAGCGCCCTCGGCAATCGCCTGCTGGCGGGACTTGGTTTTCGGCGTAACGAGCATGTCCGCAGCGATGGCCTCGTTGACCAGCCTCTCGACGCGCTCCAACTGATCCTCTGTCATCGCTTCGGGATGGTTGAAGTCGAAGCGCAGGTGGTCGGGGGCGACCAGCGAACCGGCTTGGCGGGCATGCTCGCCCAGCACCTGGCGGAGGGCGGCGTGCAGCAGGTGCGTTGCGGTGTGGTTGCGCATGATGTCGCCGCGCCGCTCCATATCCACTTCGACGATGCACTTATCGCCGACTCTGGGATGGCCTGAAATAACTTCGCCAATGTGGAGGATGACGCCGGCCGAGGGCTTGCGAATGTCGGTGATCTCGATTTCCCAGCCCCCGACCTCGCCCCCGGCCCCTCTCCCGAAGGGAGAGGGGAGTCGGCCTTCGCCCCCGGCCCCTTCGCGAAGCACCCCCGTGGGGCTCCCAAGTGCGGGAGAGGGGAGTGAGCGGATGATGCCCGTGTCTGAAACCTGACCGCCGGATTCGATATAGAATCCAGTCTTCGGCAAGATGACCTCGACAGGATCACCAAACGAAGCCGACTGCACCGCTTCCCCGTTCACGATCAGCGCAAGCACTTCACCTTCTACTTGTGTACTTGCTCCTTGTTTACTTGCTCCTTGTTTACTTGAATACGCATCTTGCTCGACGCCATCCTCGCCCAGCTTTCCTTTCGCCTGCAAATCGCGCAGAATGCTGCTGAAAAATTCCGCATCTTCGCCGCCCAACGCGCCCATTGCCTTCCCACCCCCCGAGGCAAGACGATGCTCGTCCATCGCGGCGCGGAATCCCACCTCGTCCACATCCAGGCTTTGCTCGCGGGCGATGTCACGCGCGATCTCGAAGGGCAGGCCGTAGGTGGCATACAGTTCAAAGGCACTGCGCCCATCCAAAACGGTTTTCTTTTGCTGGCGAAGCCCTGCGAGCAGATTCTCCAAATGGGCAGTGCCCGTTTCGACCGTGCGCGCAAAGCGGATCTCTTCTCTCGTCAGGTCCTCCAGTATCGCGCCACGGCTCTTCTCCAGCTCAGGGTAGAAGTCATGATAGGTCTGGATAAAGGCTTCGGCCACCTTCGCCAGGAACGGCTCGTGCAGGCCGAGTTTTGTCCCGAAGCGCGCCGCGCGGCGGATGATCATGCGGCAAATGTAATTGCGTCCGGTGTTGCCCGGCACCACGCCGTCCGCGATCAGGAAGGCTGCGGCGCGGGCGTGGTCGGCGATGACGCGATAGGGCGTGAAATCCGCGTACATTTGGGACTCGCTGTGGCCGGTCAATGATCGCAAGACACCCAGCGCAGGCGTGAACAGGTCGGTCTTATAGGTCGAGCCAGCGCCCTGCAAGATCGAGACGAGCCGCTCGAAGCCCATGCCAGTGTCCACGTGGGTAGCCGGCAGAGGGTCGAGCGTGTTCGGGCCAATGCGATTGTACTGGATGAAGACCAGGTTCCAGAGTTCGACAAACCGGTCGCTGTCCAGCGTCGCTATGGTCACCGGCTCTCCTTCCCCAGGACGCAGATCGTAGTGAATCTCGGAGCAGGGGCCGCAGGGGCCGGTGTCGGCCATTTCCCAGAAGTTATCCTTGCGGCCCATGTAGAAGAGATGGGATGGATCGAAGCCGGGCTGCTTGAGCCAGTTGGCGGCGGCTTCCTCGTCAACGGGAATCTCGCCCTTTTCGTCCCGGAAGACGGTTGCGTACAGGCGCTCTTTGGGCAAACCCCAAACATCGGTCAGCAATTGCCAGGCCCAGGCGATGGCCTCTTTCTTGTAATAGTCGCCGAACGACCAGTTGCCGAGCATTTCGAAAAAGGTATGATGGCTGTCATCCCGGCCTACTTCCTCGAGGTCGTTGTGCTTACCAGCCACGCGCAAACACTTCTGCGAATCAGTGGCGCGCGTATAGGGACGCTTGTCCGTGCCGAGGAAAACGTCCTTGAACTGCACCATACCTGCGTTGGTGAAGAGCAAGGTAGCGT
>MNXK01000065.1 GCA_001872165.1 Anaerolineae bacterium CG2_30_58_95 | reverse complement strand
CAGGCTGTTCCACACCTTTTTCTGTCCGCCCCTGAGGATCGCCGCTTACGCTGCAAAGGGTACTGTGCATGACCTGGAAAAAGTCTTTGACCGCCTCGTTCCTCCCTGGCGTTTTGTCCGCATTCCAAAAGCACTATATATCGTCGAGGTCAATCCGGGCAATGATCTGCCCGAGGAGTCCGTCAAAGCGATGTACGAGTACGAAAGCGGCCAGGTGCATCTCGCTGGTGTATGTGGTGCATGGGAAGCGACTGTTTCGCTAAACAGCCTGCTCCTTGCCCTGTTTGCCCAGTCAGTAGCAGATATGCGCCGGGTACATAAGGTGTATCAAAAAAGAGGCGTTGTGGAGCTGGATGTGATGAGAGAGCAATTTCCGGTCTGGATGCGCGGCAAGATCGCAGACTCGGCGGGTTTCCTTATGGACTTTGCCGGCGTTTACGACGTCCCGCGCCCGGCTTTCTCGCTTGCCCGCCAGGTCTTGCAGGCTGAAAACCCTTTCTTGGATGAAATCCTGGCAGCGGGCATTGCCGGCGTCCCCTGGCAAAAGGACTTCGCCAACGAATGTTTGCGCTGCGGAAAGCCTGCCTCCTGGCGGCCAGTACTCTCTGCGCCGGACGGGATGCCAGTCGAATCCGCCTGGCGCTATCTGCGCCCGGAGAACACCGTTCCGCTTTGCAACAAGTGCGCTGCCTACCTCGGCTGGAACAAGAGCGAACCCGTGCGCCTGGATGCCGGCTGGGGGCTGTGGGGGATGCGCTTTGAGTCATTCTGGCAATGGCACCGGGGATGGCAGGGGAATAAACTGCCGCAGTGGGATCGCTGCGAATATCCACTCTGGCCACATGAATACGGCGGCAACTCCTGGGCAGACGGCAGTGGAGCGGTGAAGGATGTTGACCCGCGCCCGCCGAAAGGCGTGCGCCGTCTCAAACGCCATAAGGATGCGCTCAGTCGCGTCCTGGGCGCCGCAACCACCAGGACACCAAACAGATACCCCCTGTCAATTCGTGGTTTAATTCCAGTGGAGCAATAGCCATGACTTTTCTAGCTTTCCTCGCTGCTCTCAGCCTGAGCGTCCTGGCGTTCGAACTGGCCTCGGCGCTGCAAACTGCCCTGGGCGTATTTGGCGGTCACGGCCGACTCGCAGGCGCGCGCGTAGAGAACGCAAACCAGCCCGCAGTGCGCCGCCGCTCTACCTGGGAGGCGCTGCTGCTGGCGATTTTTCCAGCCCGCTTCGATGTTTCCAAAGCGAAGGACTCCGCAAAGGTGACCAGCCTGCTGAGGCGGGCAGGATACCCGTATGACACGCCTGGTGAGTTCTACGCGGCAGCCATGCGGATATTCAGTATCTACCTGGCCATTGGCGGCCTGCTGGCGGGTGCGATGGTGTTCTTGAACGCTCCGCTGGCTGCGCCCGTCCTGGTTTTGATCTTCGTCTTTCTGGGCCTGCGCAAGCCCTACGTCCGCCTGCGAATGCTGGCCAAAAAGAGAGCCGAGGCCATGCACGGTAACATGCTGATCGGGCTGGCAACATTGAATTCGCTGCTGTCCGCGGGAATGGGCGCGCAGGAAGCTCTGCGGCGCACAGCGAGTATCGGCGGGCCGTTCTGCAACCTGCTGGGGCTGCTGGTGGCGCGCATGGAGATCGAAGATTTCGGCAAGGCCATAGAGGTTGTCCGGGCGCATCTGCCCGACCTGTCCGATATCGAAAGCGAACTTTTCCTGCGTGACATCGAGGATTTCTTCGTCCATAACCGTCCGCTGGGTTCCGGCATTCGTGCGCTGCAGGAATCCATGCACCGCAGCATTGTAGAAGCCACCCAAGCCCGCGCCGCCCTGGTGCGGCAGCGCAGCGGTTTGTTTGGCGTCCTGGCTGTCCTCGGATTGATCTTTTCGATGATCTCTCCGTTTTTGGGAGGATTCATGCATTAGCCGAAACCTTGTCGAGACACGGAGGACTATGCAACTATGCAACTACAAAACCACCCAACTAATCAACTAAAAAAAGGACACTAGCCGGACACCCCCCCAAAAATAGTGCTAGAATTTTTACATGGTTGCCAAGAACGCAACCACTTTGGCTGCGCAGGCAGCCAAACCAACACCCATTCTTTTTATAGGAGGTAGTAAACATGTTCATCTCTTTCGTTCGTGACGAGCAAGGCCAGGACTTTGCGGAATATGCACTGCTCTTGGGAGCGGTCGGAGTGGTGGCGATCGCGGTGATCGCCGCCTACAAGGGAGTGCTCCGGGCCGCGTTCCAGGCCGGGATCAACGCCCTGAGAGCCGCTGCTGGCGGCTAAAATGCAATATCGCAAATGTGCGGAGCATTCGTTGCTGTCTCGCACCGTCGTCCACAGGATCGCTTCACTGATGGCACGCGCCCAGCGCGGCCAGACAATGGCTGAGTATGCCCTGGCTATGCCAATCCTGGCGGCGTTGCTTGTCGGACTTGCGCTGGCCGGATTCTATGCCTTCCGCGCCGCCTCCGCCGATTGGGGCGTATTTATCACTGGCGTCGCGGAAGGCTCGTATCAAACCCCGGCCACTGCGCAGGTTCGTTCTTCGATCATCTGGCCGGATATTCGCTCCCGCATAGCAGCGGGGCAGTCCGCGCCGCGCCAGGTGCGCTCGCAAATTTTCATCGAAGACTCGCGCCCCTGGATATTGAGCATCAACCTGATTGAGGCACATCGCGGCTCCACCTTTTTCCGCCTATGGCGCTTCTACCCCGGCCCGCCCCCGCCAGGAGGCCCTGAATGAAATTGCCTTTTTTGGTTGCCAAGAACGCAACCATTTGCAAAAGCGAGCGCGGCCAGGCGCTGGCTGAAACAGCGTTGTTCTCGACGCTGGTGATCATCATGGCTTTCGGGCTGCTGTCCTGGATTCCGTTTCACCGCGCCAGGACAGCAGCCACCTCCGCCGCGTATGCCTGCGCACAGTTTCTCTCGCAGTCGCCCGATCCCGGCCGCGCAGCCAGGAACGCTTACGCAATTGCGCAACAAACACTGGACGCCGATTGGAGCGCCACGCTGGGCGTGAGCTACCAAGTTCAGGTTGCACCACCCAGTGGAACGGGTGAACCCGGCGGGTGTGCGGTGTCCTATAACGTGCCTGTTTTCTTCAACGGATTGCTGGGACTGAACAGTCCAGGCTGGGCTTCGGAATGGTTCGTCTCTCGCTCGGAGACCTGGAAGGCAAAATGGCGCTAAAGCGTAACAATGTCTCGACAAGCTCGACAACCACAGAATCCGGCCAGGCGGCCGCGCTGTTCGCCATTGTGCTGGCGCTCATGGCGATCTTTA
>MNXK01000175.1:3445-4101 GCA_001872165.1 Anaerolineae bacterium CG2_30_58_95 | reverse complement strand
AACCGGTCAGTCGCAGGCAGGTGATGACCAGCAAGCTGCTGGCCGCGCTGACCAGCCTGACCCTCACCAACCTGGTGGTGTGGGTGAGCAGTTTTGTCGCCATCACGCTCTTCCGCGAGCAACGCGAGTACGAAACGGGTACGCTGCTCCTGTTGCTGCTCAGCATCGTGATCTTCCAACTCTTTTTCCTGAGTGTCGGGCTGGTCGTTTCGCTGCTGGTCAAGCGCGTGCGCAGCGTGACGCCCTATGCGCTGGGTCTGGGCTTCGGCATGTACGTATTGAGCGCGTTCAGCGGCGTGTTTGGCGAGGTCACCTTGGAACTGCTCACGCCCTTTAAGCACTTGGATGCAGCATCCATCGTGAAGTACAGCGCATATGACACGCCGCTGGTTCTGCTCAACGCTGCGGTCACCCTGGTTGCGCTGGCGGTGAGTTATTGGTTGTACACCCGCCGCAACATTCCGGCGGTGTCGTGAGGAGGTGTCCGATGAACATCTTTCTGCGTGAACTGAAAGCCAATCTCAAATCGCTGCTGATCTGGAGCGCAATCATCATACTGTTGATCTTCATGGCGGTGACCAAATATTCCGCCTTTGCCGGCGACCCCGAGATGCTGAAAATGCTGGATTCGATGCCCGCGGCGCTGCTGGATGCCT
>MNXK01000175.1:0-3438 GCA_001872165.1 Anaerolineae bacterium CG2_30_58_95 | reverse complement strand
CGCTGCTGGATGCCTTGAGCATGCGCGCCTTTAACCTGACCACGATCAGCGGTTTCTACGGCGTCATGTTCATCTACTTTGGACTGATGGCCGCGATCGCAGCCGCCATGTGGGGCAGCGACATCATCTCCAAGGAAGAGCGCGACAAGACGGTCGAGTTTTCGCTGGTGCTGCCGGTAACGCGCAGCAGGGTCATCACGGCCAAGGGGCTGGCTGCGCTGGTCAACTGCATCGCCTTCGTGCTGATCACCTGGGTGGTGTCGCTGGTGGCGGTGCAGTCGTACAACCCCGACCAAGCCTTCTACAAATTCCTGGCGCTCGAAATGCAGGCCATGTTCGTAATCGAGCTGATCTTCCTTGCCATCGGGCTGCTGCTGGGCTGCGCCATGAAACGGTACAAGGCTTCTGGCTCGACCGCCGTTGCCATCATCCTGGCGACCTATTTCATGTCCATCATGGCGGTGATGAACGAGAAGCTGGATTTTCTGAAGTACTTCACGCCGTTCAAGTATTTCGATGCCGGGGAACTCTTCCGCACTGGCCAGATGGACGGGACGTACCTGCTCATCTCTGCGGCGATCATCGTCGTCAGCGTGGTTGCGGCATATTGGATTTACAACAAGCGCGATCTATATATTTAGCGTATCATCCCTTCGCTTTCTCTCAGAAACTGTCTGAAAAGTCTCCCTTAGCTTTGCCAGATTGCCAAATCTGGCAATTTCCGGCACGTTTGACACGTATGTCGGCTTGGATTTGGCAATCCAAGCCAGCGAGGGTTGGGTTTTCAGACACTCTCTCAGGGCGAGATGGATAGGGTGAAATGAACCGACCGAGGGCGCAGGCTCTCGGTCGGTGTTTTGGCTGACATCCTTGCAAACAAAGATTGCTGGAAGATGTTGTATAATCTAGATATGTCCCCTACCGTGCGAGTGATTGGTCCACACCGCTTTTTCTTTTTCAGCCGAGAGGACAACGAACCGCCTCATATCCATGTGGAAACGGCTGAAAATGCCGCCAAATTTTGGCTGTCGCCGATCGAACTAGTCTGGACAGTTGGATATACTTCCAAAGAACTTCGCCGTGTGAGAGAGCTGGTAGAACAGAACAAGGATTTGTTCTTGGAGAAATGGTATGACCATCTTAAACGTTATTAGCCCGACTGCTGTTCTGGCAGTCAATGTCCGATTTTCGGAAGATTCTCTGCACGTGAGTCTCTCCGACGGGCGCGAAGTATATGTGCCGCTGGAGTGGTTTCCCCGCCTGCGGAATGCCACGCATGAACAGCGCAATCGCTGGCGGTTCATTGCACGCGGGATAGGCATTCACTGGGAAGAAGTGGATGAAGATATTGCCGTAAGCACACTGTTACGAGTTTAGGTAGCTGGGTGAACGAAAGAATAAACCGACCGAGGGCGCAAGCTCCCGGTCGGTGAATTTAATCGTCTCATTGGGATTTGCCGTGATGCAGCAGCAAATGTGGGACAAATTGCCAATTTGTCCTACGCCTACCAGCATATGCGGTGATCTATCACGGCGATTCCCAGAGAACCCATTTTTATGCTGCATAATCAATGCTGTTGCTTGTTCGTGAGCCGGAGGTCACGCTTGAAGCGTACCTCTACAATCCTTAGCCGCCAACTGCTTACCGGTCGCCTTCCTTCGGCTGCCTGTGCAACGCCCGCAGCGCCAGCGCGCCTATCCCAAGCGGGTACCAGAAAGTGATGGCGCGGTAGATCAGCGTGATCACACCGGCTGTCCCTAATTGCACGCGCAGCGAATTCAGCGCAAGCGTCAATGCCCCCTCGACGAAACCAAGACCAGACGGCGTCGGCGAGACGATCAAGAACAAGTAACCGATACTGAACCCGCCGACCAATGTCCCGACTGTGAAGGGCGTCTGGAAGGCCAGAAAAGTCAGCGCCAGGACGCAGATCAGCAGAACTTTGTTGTTGAGCGCAAACAGGAACGGCCAGAGCAGCTCTTTCCGTTTCCCCCGGATGGCAGAAAGACCTTCTGCGATTTCATCCGCGAAAGTGTAGGCGCGTTCGACGCTGAGGTACTCACGGTGAAGGAATGGACGCAGAATCCGGTTGAGCGCGCGCGCCATCCACGCCAGCGCATTACTCAGTTCGGCGGCCGAACGATAGCCCAGATACAGCAGGACGGCAAACGCTACGGCCAGACCCAGCAAAATGATCGAAGCCGTGATCTCGCCCGTGTTGAGATTATTGCGGCGGATCAGGACGACCCAACCCAGTGCTAAAACACACAGAAAGGCAATATAGTCGAACAACACGAACAGTGCGCCGACCACCGTCACCCGACCCGAGGCATGGTTGCGATGTTTGGCATCCTCTATAAAAATGGCTATCCCGCCAATGCCCGCGCTGGGGGCGACCACATTGATAAAATTGGCTGCGGCGGCAACCAGCATCAGATGCCGGCTGTCCTCTTCCAGGCCCACCAGGCGGTACAGCGCCCGGAAGGTGGTTGCCAGGTTGAATAACCAGACAGTTTCGATGATCAAGCCCAGCCCAATGAAACGCCAATCGCTGCGCTCGATCGTTTTCAGGATGCTCTCCAATTCCGAGAGACTGAAAATGATGAGAACGGCGGCAAGGATCAAGACGATCACGAGGAAGGTTTTGCGCATAATTCGAGATTATACTGGATTTCTTTCTTTTCCCCTTCGTCTCCATTGTAAGCTCAGTGAATCAGGTTTTCTTGCATATCCTCCCTGCTTTGATCTGTTCGAACAATGCCACAGTTTCCGGCTCCGGCTCGATCCCCAGCTCGTCAGCCAGACCGCGGCGGCAAATCCCGTATTGCTCGATCGCCGCGCTGCGCCGGCCGGTCATTGCGAATAGAACCATGATCTGACGGTGGGCGGATTCTTTCAACGACTCCATCTTTATCTGGCGCAAGGCATATTGATAAGCCATGTCATAACGACCCAAATCTTGATAGTAATTGGTCAAGTGCTGCAACGCTTCCAATTGTTGGTGAACGTAGTACCGGCGGTGGAATTGCAGCCACTCGTCAAAACCTGACCCCTCATTGTATGTACCAAACCCGTCAACGAATTGGAAACGAATAAACGAATGAAGTAGAAGTTGGACTTTGGACTAAAAGAAGACAGGTATTCGTTTATTCGTTTATTCGTTGGACATTCGTTGACTGATGTTTCACGGTAAAAAACTCGTTTTATGCCCGTGTGAAGTATAATAGGACAATGTTGGCTCCCAGACCGCTTATCGGATTTAGCGGTTTGCTTTACCTGAAAGGAGTGCCCCCATGTTCAAAGTAGCAGGATTTCGAAAAACGCTTCGAACCATGATGATACGAGTGGGAGCGGCGCTCACGCTGCTGGCCAGCCTGTTCAGTTTTGGATACGAGTGGGAGCGGCGCTCACGCTGCTGGCCAGCCTGTTCAGTTTTG
>MNXK01000185.1 GCA_001872165.1 Anaerolineae bacterium CG2_30_58_95 | reverse complement strand
TCCTGTATGGACGCGAGACGGCACGTTGATGCTTTCGAGCGCGGGCGCAAACCGCACCAAGACCTTCCGCCTGACCGAAGACGGTCTCCAGGTGCGCTACGACAGCCAAACCGCGCTCACAACCCGCATCCCGATAGCCGTTGACCCCTGGCAGCGTTTCCGCGCCGGCTGGGCGGCGGACGTGCGCGCCAGCCTCACCCCCGTCAGTTGGGGATGGGGCCTGGTTAACGGGATCAGGCTCGAGGTCCGCACGGATGCGCCTTTCACCGCGCAGGGATTCACCGTCTCGATCCCGTTCCTGTCCCGCTCAGAGAATCCCAACCTGGGCTATCCCTCCGGCCATTTTTGCCCCTTCCCACTGTCCATCATGGAAATCCATGCGAACGGCAGCTTTATTGTGGAGATTGTATTATCTAAATAAACTGGGGGGCGGGGTGAATTGCGGAAAATCTCCTTTTGTGGTAAATTGGGCAGATATTCTTCATGGAGTAGGCTATGGCAATGAAAATCATCCCTAATGTCATCGTCGGCAGACTGCCCGTTTACCTGCGCGCCCTGCGTCACATGCAAGCGCAAGGCCAGCAAACGACTTCCTCGCAGGAACTCGGCGATCTGGTAGGCGTCTCGGCTGCGCAGATCCGCAAAGATCTTTCCCAGTTCGGCGAGTTTGGCAAACAGGGCGCCGGTTACAATATCGCTTTCCTGACCGGGAAACTGCGCGAGATCCTGAAAGTGGACCGCGTCTGGGATGTGGCGGTGGTCGGCATGGGTGACATGGGTCACGCCATTGCTCGCTACCAGGGCTTCGCCAATCGCGGCTTTCGCGTGGCGATGGTCTTCGACAATAACCCGGCCCTGATCGGCCAGAAGGTGGGTGAGTTCGTCATCCGGGATACGCAGAAGATGGTGGACACCATCCGGGAAGCGGGTATCAAAGTCGCCATGCTGACCGTCCCGGCCTCAGCCGCCCAGGAGGTCGCCAACCAGTTGATCGAAGCCGGCGTCAAAGCCATCTTGAATTACGCGCCCATCAGCTTGAGCGTACCGCAGGGGGTGATGCTGCAATATATTGATCCTTCCACTGGTTTGCAGCGGATGACGTATTATCTCGAGTAGAGAGTAGAGAGTAGAGAGTAGAGAGTAGGGAGTAGAGAGTAGAGGTTATGAAAGCGGCGCCTTTGCGGACGCCGTTTTTGTTATTCTGCTACTCAACCCTGACCCTGATCACCTGGCTAATGATTGACAGCAACACACGTAGATTGAGGATGCCTGCCAGGGCGGTCTTCGCACCGCTGAATAGACCCCCCTCCTTCCTGGCAATGTGCAAATATCCACGCTGCACGGTCACTTGCTGGACTTCGCCCCAGGCATAGCTCTTCTTGCCGATCTGGATTGCCGCCTGGTTGACCATTACCGGCCCAAAGGTCAGGTTCCTGCCGGCGTTGTATTGTTGGCTGGCCTGCTCGAGTAGAATGGGGAATGTCTTTTCTTCGATGGCCCGCGCCAGTTCTTCCACGCGGCTGAAACTATCGTTCAACGCAAGCCGGTTGCCGCTGCGGTTTTCTACTGTGTAGGCGTGTGTAGCGCCAGTGTTTATTCCAAAGACATCGTGGCGGGTGACCGCCATGCGCAAGGCGGCTACGTCTCGCCAACGCCAGGGGTGCAGGCCGCGACGATCTTTATAGGCGAAGCCGTTCTGGTAGAGCAGGATTGCCTTGACCCAGTTGGCGTACGCAATCCCGGCGAAGATCAGGAACGACAGGAATAGGCCTGCCGCAATGACCAGCGGCCAAAAAAGGGACTCGCCCACCACCGCCGCGCCATAGCGTTTCCAGCCCAGGTAGGCCAGGGTTATCCCGTAAATCTTTACGCCCGCAGAAGCCGCCAGCAAGATCAACGCCGCAACCAGCCAGGCCCAGCGCCTGCCTTTGCGCAGGGGGAAGGTCTCGATCAAGCCGCCGCCCCCCTCTATCCCCCCATTTTTAAGTTCAAAAATGGGGGGACGAAGGGGGGCTGAGAGGGCTTCTGGAGGTCGAGGAATGTTCATGTAACAAAAGACCGGACGCTTAGTGCCTATCCGAAAACCCTCTGGAACGCGGACTTTAGTCCGCAATGCAGGGCAGACTGAAGTCTGCATTCCGTTATTCGGATAGGCGCTTATGCCCGGTCGGCTGATCTTATACGGGCGGAAGGTTCCGCTTGAGGAAAGGATAGAGGCTGAAGGCCTTCATCGCGCCTTCCACCGTGCATGTCAAAGGGTTATCCACCAGATAGGCTGGGATGCCGAGCGACTTGGTGAAGAACTTGTCAATACCGCGCAACAGCGCCCCACCGCCGCACAATGCCACGCCGCGGTCAATGATATCCGAGACCAGTTCGGGCGGGGTCTTCTCGAGGACGCGGCGGCCGATCTCGATGAATGCCTTGAGCGGCTCCTGGAGCGCCTCGACGATCTCCCCGGTTGTCAGTGTGACGGGACGCGGCAGCCCGCTGACCTGATCCTGTCCCTGCACTTCCATGCTCTCTTCTTTATCCTGGGGCACCGCCGCGCCGATCTTGAACTTCAATTGCTCGGCGGTCGGTGAGCCAATGATCAGCCCGTACTTTTTGCGCACATAAGCGACGATGGCCTCGTCCAGGTGCATACCCCCCGCGCGCAAGGTCTCCGCCGAGACGATGCCGTACATGGCGATGACCGCGACCTGCGTCGCCCCGCCGCCCAGGCACAGCACCATGTTGCCGGAGGGCGAGCCAATCGGCAGGTCCACGCCGATGGCGGCGGCCAGCGGCTGCTGGATCAGGTAAGCGTCTCGGCTGCCGGCCTGGAGCACGGCTTCGTGCACGGCGCGCGATTCCACGCTGGTCACGCCGTAAGGCACCGAGATCATGACGCGCGGGCGGAAGATGCGCAGCGGGCCACTGACGCGCCGCAGCAAATAGGCCAGCAATGCCTCGATGATCTCGTAATCGGCCACCACGCCGTTCTGCAGCGGTCGAGCGACCTCGATATTTTCGGGCACGCGGCCGTACATATTCTGCGCTTCCTTGCCCAGGGCAACGATTTTCTGCTCGTCCTGCGCAATGGCGACGATGGTCGGCTCATCAACCAGAACACCTGAGCCATCGGCAATGCGGGTCTGGTTCGTGCCCAGATCAATCCCCAGGTCTTTCGAGAATAGAGGCATAGTTTAACTCACTTGGATTCTTCGGTGATTCTGGCCGGTTTCGTGGCGCCGCGCCGGAAGCGTTTGACGGCATCCAGCCGCAAAGTGGACTTGCGCAGGGCCGCCTCGACCTTCAGATAAGCATCCGTATCCGCGGGTGGACCCTTGGCCAGCATCTCTTCGGCGCGCTTCCTGGCGGCCTCGGCGCGCGCTACGTCAATTTCTTTGACGTTTTCGGCCGCGTCGGCCAGAACGGTAACGATATCCGGCTGCACTTCGGCCACGCCGCCGGCAACTGTAAAAAATTCTTCCTGGCCCTGAGCGCGTACTTTGACGACGCCGAATTTCAAGGTGGTCAGCAGCGGCGCGTGGTTGGGCAGGATGCCCATCTCCCCTTCCGAGCCGGGGAGCAGCACCATGTCGGCATTGCCCTGGTAGACCATGCGGTCTTGGGAAACGATCTCACAACGGATGGGCATAAGCATTCTCCGGTGTCACGTGTTCCAGTGTCACGTGACACTTGAACACTGGAACACTTGACCCTTAAGCACTCTGGGCAAGCTTCTCCGCCTCTTCTACGACTTCGTCAATCATACCAACCATCATAAAAGCCTGTTCAGGCAGGTCGTCGTGCTTGCCGTCCAGGATTTCGCGGAAGCCGCGCACGGTCTCTTTCAGCGGCACGTACTTGCCTGGTGTGCCCGTAAATTGCTCGGCCACGTAGAACGGCTGCGAGAAGAAACGCTCGATCTTGCGGGCGCGGGATACAATCAGTTTATCATCTTCGCTCAATTCGTCAATACCCAGGATGGCGATGATATCCTGCAAGTCCTTGTAGCGCTGGAGCATGCGCTGCACCTCGCGGGCGGTGGTGTAGTGTTCCTCGCCCACGATGCGCGGGTCAAGGATGCGGGAGGTGGAGACCAGCGGGTCAACAGCCGGGTAAATACCCTTCTCGACGATGGCGCGCTCGAGGGCGATGGTTGCGTCCAGGTGTGTGAACGTGGCGACCGGCGCCGGGTCCGAATAGTCGTCCGCCGGGACGTAGACGGCTTGCATCGAAGTGACCGAGCCGTGGCGGGTCGAGGTGATGCGTTCCTGCAATTCGCCCATCTCGGTCGCCAAAGTCGGCTGATAACCCACAGCCGAGGGCATGCGCCCGAGCAGCGCCGAGACTTCCGAGCCGGACATGACGAAGCGGAAGATATTGTCAATGAAGAGCAGCACGTCATGGCCCTCGTCACGGAAGTATTCGGCCATCGAGAGCGCCGTCAGCCCCACCCGCAGGCGCACACCCGGCGGCTCGTTCATCTGGCCGAAAACCATCACGGTGTCCTTCATCACGCCGGATTCCAGCATTTCACGGTAAAGCTGCGTACCCTCGCGCGTGCGCTCGCCCACCCCGGCGAACACCGAGTTGCCCTGGTGTACGGTGGCGATTGAGCGGATGAGTTCCTGGATGATGATTGTCTTGCCGACGCCTGCGCCGCCGAAAATGCCTGTCTTGCCGCCTTTGGTGAAGGGGGCAACCAGGTCAATGACTTTGATGCCAGTCTCGAAGACTTCCACGCGCGTGGACTGGTCGGAGAAGAGCGGGGCAGGACGATGGATGGGATAGTTAAGCTCGGAATGAACCGGCCCTTTTTCGTCAATTGGCTTGCCAAGCACGTTGAAGATGCGTCCTAAGGTGACGGGTCCGACTGGCACCATGATCGGCGCGCCGGTTGCGGCGGCAGGGAGGCCGCGCTGCAAGCCGTCGGTCGTGTCCATCGCCACACAGCGTACCCGGTTGTCGCCAAGGTGGTTCTGGACTTCCAGGGTCAGCAGTTCTTTATCCTGCCGCGGGATCTCGATCGCTTCGAAAAGATCGGGCAGTTCGCCTTCTGGGAACTCTACATCCACCACACCCCCTTGAATTTGAACTACCCGGCCAGTTGCATTAGCCATTCTCGCCTCCGATCCGATAAGTTTGAGCAAGCGCCCTGGTAAGCGCTTCCGCGCCCCCGGCGATATCTAACAGGTCATTGGTAATGGATTGCTGACGTGCTTTGTTGTAATCCAATTGAAGCGAAGCAACCAGCTCGATGGCGTTATCGGTCGCATTCCGCATGGCGACCATGCGGGCAGCATGTTCGCTGGCCAGCGACTCGAGGATCGCCTGATAGACTTGCAAAGCCGTGAAGCGCGGGATGATTTCGTCGAGGATTTCACGCTCGGCCGGCTCATAGATATAAGCCGCCGTCAGATGTTTTTGCTCGTGCGCAGCACCTACTCGGTAATCTTCCACCCGCTCAGAGCCAGCCTCCATTTCGAGAGGCAGGAGTCTCTTGACCCTCGCCTCCTGCTTGCCCATGTTGATGAAGTCCGTGTAGACCAGATAGACTTCGTCCACATCGCCTTTCAGGAATTCGTCCACCGCCATCCATCCAATCGCGGATACGTCGGCAAAGGAGGGCGCGGCCGGCAGGTTGCTGAACTCGGCGATGACCTCTTTTCGCCGCCGGATGAGCATATCGCGTCCCTTGCGGCCGATGGCAATATAGCGCACCGGCGTTTCATAGCGGTTGAACTTCTGCGTAGCGAAACGGATGACATTGGTGTTGTACGCGCCGGCCAATCCCCGGTCACCGCTGATGACAACGGCGAGCGTCTTGCGGACCTCGGGCCTGGTAGTCAAAAGCGGGTGCAGGTTGGCGCGCCCAGGTTGCTGGGCAATGTGGGTCAACACCTGCCAGGCCTTGGTCGCATAAGCCTGCGTTGCGAAAACAGCCGCCATGGACTTACGCACCTTGCTGGCGCTGACCGCTTCCAAGGCGCGGGTTACTTGTGAGATGTTCTTGACGCTGCGGATGCGGAGCCGCATTTCACGGGCTGATGCCATAATTCCTGGCTACCTGTTTCCTTGTTTACTTGTTTACCTGTTTACTTACTTACTGCCACGTGGCCTTGAACGTATCCAGCGCGGCGCGCAGTTTCTTGTCGGTCTCTTCGCTGATCTGCTTCTTCTCGGCGATGTCCTTGCCAAGCTCAGGATGGGAATTGTCCATGTAGCGCAGCAGGGCCGTCTCCCAGGCGCGCATCCGCTCTACCGGGACGGCATCGGCGAAGCCGTTCGTCCCGGCGAAGATGACAATGACCTGGTTTTCCATGGACATTGGCTCATACTGCGGTTGCTTGAGGATTTCTTGCATGCGCTGACCACGGTTCAATTGCGCCTGAGTCGCCTTATCAAGGTCAGAGGCCATCAGCGCGAAAGCCGCCAGTTCACGATAAGCCGCCATGTTCAGGCGTAACTTACCCGCCACCTGGCGCATCCCCCGCACCTGCGCGGATCCACCCACGCGCGAGACCGAGATGCCCACGTTGACTGCCGGGCGGATGCCGGCGTTGAACAGGTTGCCTTCCAGGTAAATTTGACCATCCGTAATGGAGATGACATTGGTCGGGATGTAGGCTGAAACGTCGCCCAGCAGGGTCTCGATGATCGGCAGCGCCGTCAGCGAGCCGCCCGACCCTTCGACCTTGACCGCCTTGTAGTCATCCGGCTTTTCCAGCGCCTTGCGCGCCTCTTCGGCATCATGCAATGAGCGTGGCCCGCCGTAGACCTTGCCGTCTACGCTGTCCTTTTCAGTCGCCAGCGATTCGGCAAAGTCCTTCTTGACGATGACGTACTTATTCGCCATACGAGCCGCCCGTTCCAACAGGCGGGAATGCAGGTAGAACACGTCACCCGGATAAGCTTCACGTCCCGGCGGGCGGCGCAGGAGTAGCGACACCTGGCGATAGGCCCAGGCATGTTTGGAGAGGTCGTCGTAAATGACCAACGCATCCCGGCCGGTCTCCAAAAACTCCTCGCCGATGGCGCAGCCCGCATAAGGTGCAATATATTGCAGCGCGGCGGCTTCGTCCGCCGAGGCAATCACCACAATCGTATGCTCCATCGCGCCGTAGCGTTCCAGCAGGGCCACGGTGCGGGCAACGGCCGCCTTTTTCTGGCCGATGGCCACGTAAATACAGACCAGATCCTTGCCTTTCTGGTTGATGATCGTGTCAATGGCGATGGCTGTCTTGCCGGTCTGGCGGTCGCCGATGATCAGTTCGCGCTGGCCGCGGCCGATGGGGATCATCGAGTCGATGGCTTTGATGCCGGTCTGCACTGGCGTATCCACGTCCTGGCGTTGGACTACGCCCGCCGCGATGCGCTCGATGGGACGGTAGCCCGTAAACTGGATCGGGCCGCGACCGTCCACCGGCTCGCCCAGGGCGTTGACCACGCGCCCAATCAGCCCGTCACCGACCGGCACCGAGGCGATTCGCCCGGTCGAGCGGGCAATCATCCCCTCGGCGATCTCGGAATAATCGCCCATGATAATGACGCCAACGCTGTTCTTTTCCAGGTTGAAAGCGATACCCATCACACCGTTCTGGAACTGCACCAATTCTTGTGACTTGACGTTCCCCAGGCCGCCGACGCGGGCGATGCCATCCCCGGCCTCGGTCACCGTGCCGACGTCGCTGATGCCGATCTCAGGCGTGTAGGAATCAATCTGCTGTTTTAACTCACTGGTAATTTGTTTGATCAGGTCGGTCATGTCACCTCCGTGGATATGTGCTTGCAAGCCCCTGCGAACTAAACAGGGATGAAGCAATCCCTCTCGCAATGAGGAAGTAGAGCAGACAGCATGTTTTTACACACGGCTGCCCGGATAGAGGTCTCGCATCCGGGCACGCCTTGGGTCTCTGTCTGGTTTTTCTGTAGTTGTTTGAACGAATCCATGCGGATCGAAGTGAACCCTTTTGTTCGTTTTTTGTCTGACCTGGCTGGTAACAGAACGCACATATCATACCTGAAAGGATTTATCTTGTCTAGTTGGATTTATTGATTTATACTTCTCACTGCAAAAACCCACTCTGTCCATGTTAGAGGAAGAAATGAACCCTGCCATGCAAGATCAAGAAAGCGATAAACCTCCCAGTTCCCCACCGCGCCCGGCGCGTCCGTGGAGGGTGGCTGTGCTGGCCAACATCAAAGAGCACGATAAGCCCCTCCCGTCTGACGTTCCCCCGGACACCGGCGCGGACTATGACTATATCGAAACGATAAACCTCATCCGGGCCGCGCTCGAAACTGACGGCCACTGGACCATGTTCATCCCAGCCGACAGCAATCTGCCCTATGCGCTGAAAACAGCAAAGCCCGACATCTGCTTCAACATCGCTGAAGGCTTAGGGGGCGATGCGCGCGAAGCCCAGATCCCAGCCTTGCTGGAACTGCTCAAAATTCCCTATACCGGCTCGCGTGTTTTGACCAACGCCATTGCATTGGACAAGACGCTGACCAAACGCATCTGGCGCGACCGGCGCCTCCCCGTCGCGCCTTTCCAGGAATTCCACACTGGCGAGGAACCCTTACGCCCCGAGCTGCGCTTTCCGTTGTTCGTCAAGCCGGCGCGCGAAGGTACCGGCATGGGCGTAGATGCTCGCGCCATTGTCCACAATGAAGGAGAACTGCGCGAGCGCGCCAGGTACGTCGTCAGCATGTACAAGCAGCCCGCTCTGGTGGAGACTTACCTCTCCGGCCGCGAGTTCACCGTCGCGATCATGGGCCGCCCGGACTCCAGGCTGTACTCCCTGCATCCAGAGTGGTACGATGCGGACGGTTTCCACCGCTTCCCTATCCTGGAATTGGATAGCACCCGCTCGGTCACGCCCGGCGTTTACGGGCTGGAGGCCAAGGCCCAGTCCATTGGTTCGCAAGGCGCGCCCGGATATATTTGTCCTGCTCAAGTGGAACCGGACCTGGCCAAGAAATTGCAGCACTACGCTTGGCGCGGCCATCACCTGCTGGGCGCGCTGGATGTCTCGCGCGTTGACTTCCGCCTCGACAGCGAAGGCAATCCCTGCCTGTTGGAGATCAACCCCCTGCCCGGCCTGACCCCCGATTACAGCGACCTGTGCCTGATCGCCAATGCGGACGGGATTTCATACACCGACTTGATCCTGGAAATCCTGTACCTGGGCGCCTCGCGTTGGAACATGCTCGCGCCGCGCGAAATCCCGCTGCCACCGCCGAAGAAGCGGGGGTAACAGCAAAGCGGAAGCAAGCTTCCGTAGTCCAGAGTTTCAGAGGATTAAACTATGAACGCCTCCGTCAAACCTGTTTACCGCATCACCGACCTGGCCGCGGACGAGCGTCCGCGCGAGCGGCTGGGGAAGCTGGGCCCACAGGCGCTCAGCAGCGCCGAACTGCTTGCCATCCTGTTGCGCGTCGGCGTGACCGGCGAGAACGCCGTGCAGGTCGGCCAGCGTCTGCTGCAAAAGTTCGGCGGGTTGACCGGCTTGCACAGGGCGACCTTCGACGAGATGCGCGCCCAGCACGGGATCGGGGAGGCCAAAGCGGCCCAGATCAAGGCGGCCATCGAGCTGGGCCGCCGCCTGATGCTCGAAGCGCCGGAAGAGCGCCCGGCGATCAACAGCCCCGCCGAGGCGGCCGCGCTGGTTCAATACGAGATGTCTGGTCTGGAACAGGAACACCTGCGCGTCATTTTGCTCGACACGCGCAACCGCGTGCTCGACATCGTGGAAATCTATCGCGGCTCGGTCAACTCGTCACAGGTGCATATTGGCGAGGTGTTCAAACCGGCCATCCGGCGCAACGCCACGGCCATCATCGTGATCCACAACCACCCCAGCGGCGACCCGACGCCCAGCCCCGACGACGTGGCCGTGACGCGCGCCATCCTCCAGGCCGGCAAGCTGCTGGACATTGACGTGCTGGATCACATGGTCATCGGGCAGGGCAGGTGGGTATCGTTGAAGGAACGGGGGTTGGGGTTCAGTGGGTAGTAGTTTTGAACGAGCAGGGTGACGATGCTCGTCAGCGATCCGATCATCACGCCGACGAGGCCGGATAGCAAAGCAATCCAGTCCATACGATTTTCCTCCTCGAAAGCACTAACGGTTTGGCTTCGCGTAGCACACCCGAAGGGTGCAGCGGCAGCGGCGGGACTGGCGAGACTCTTTCCTATTATCGCGCCATCTCTGGGAAAACGCGCCAGTTTCCGAGCGGCAGAGCCGCTGTCTGCTTGCCCGTGACGCGAAGCGGTCCGTTGACCAAATCCCCGCGCCATTCATCCTTCATCCTTCTGCCTTCATCCTTTCTTCTCCTCCCTCCCGCGTGGACTCGCCCCCAACCAAACGTCATCCGCCTGCCCCGCCGCTTTTAGGCGGGGTGACAAAATCCGTTGACACCGCCTGGCTGTAAATTCGTCACTTCATTTGCTGCTGATTTGTTATAATACATTTACCATGACAACACCGACTCTTGCCAGGTTTTCTTTGCGCCAACCCGAGATCATTCCTGTGGGCTTGAAGGTTCCGGTAGGCAAGTCGTTACGGCCTGCCATAAAGAAAATCGTTGATGAACTGAAGCCCGAAAAGGTCATCCTTTTTGGCTCTTTTGCTTATGGCACCCCCAATTCACACAGCGATGTGGATTTGCTTGTCATTATGAATACGCGCGCATCCCACAAGGACAGGAGTTGGGCAGTTTCGCAATTGTTGCTGCCGCGTCCCTTCCCCGTGGATATCCTGGTCAAGACACCCAAAGAGATCGAAGAAGACTTGAAGTCGGGGGACTTCTTTATCCGTGAAATTCTGACGAGCGGCAAGGTGTTGTATGAGCGAAACAAATGACCCGCGCGCGTGGACGGAACGCGCCGAGGAAGATTTTACACTGGCGAAATCCGCGCTCCAACGGAAAAAACCGCTGGTTGGGGGAACATGTTTTCATGCGCAACAATGTGCGGAGAAATACATGAAAGCGTTGCTCATTTCCAAAGGCGCGGACTTTCCCAAGACACACGACTTGTTGATGCTGAACGACTTATGTTCGTCTGCAGGGATTTTCCTTGAAATGGACGCACGCCTCCTCAACACGTTGACTGACTATGCCGTGCGGACGCGTTACCCCGGGGATTCTCCAACTGCCGATGATGCAAAAGAAGCGCTCGAAATAGCCAACTCAATTCGGAAGTTTGCCAGGGCATTTCTTGGGGCGAAATAGAAGCACCTCTTTCTGCGTGGACTCTCACCCAACCAAACGGCATCCGCCTGCCCCGCCGTTCTTCCCTGCACCGAACGCAGGGCGGTGTGGCGGGGTGACAAAGTCCGTTGACCAGCCACTTGACCTGCTAAAACCTGACATGTCTCAGGCGCGCCCTTTTTAGCCAGCCCGCTCGCGTGGACTTGAACCACGATTAATCACGGATTCGTGGAGACATGTCAGGTATGGACTTATCCTCCCTCCCGCGTGGATTCTCCCCCTCCCACAAGAGGACATCCGTTCCCGACCGCGAGTCCGTTGACCAAATCCCCCGCGCCATTGACCTGATCCTGAACGCGATCATCGGCTACGGCCTGAACGGATCTCCGCGTGGCGCGGAGGGCCGTGGTGCGCCTGAGACGAAGTGGTCGCTTCTTTTTC
>MNXK01000173.1 GCA_001872165.1 Anaerolineae bacterium CG2_30_58_95 | reverse complement strand
CATGATCGCGGCTGGCGCAGTCAAGTCTTGTTGTGGCACAGGTACATCTGGAAACAATTGCAGCCATTGCATCGCGCTCCAGCCCCCATTCGTTGTCACGCTGTCTGCCAGGCGACCCCAACCATCCTTGATCTCTACAACCACGACTTGTGCGCCGTACGGTAAAGTACGCAGGATCTGTGCAGCAAGACTCGCAGCCGTCCGTACTCGCAAGCCTGCCCCTGCTGTGACGCGCGCCACACAAGGCAGCGAGATTGACGGCGCTTTGGCGATGGCCGAGGGGCTGTTAGACAGCCCGCCCAGGTTGGAGGCTTCGTCTTGGGCGCGCACCGCAAAGTAATACGCCGTACCAGGCGTCAACCCGCTCACAGTCATCTGCTCCGCCTGGCCGGCAGGCTTGGGCGCGGGCAGGCCGGCCGTGACAGGGGTAGCCACTTCCCAGGCCGCCTGACTCTCGATCGCACTCGTGCTGTAGCGCACCAGGTAATTGGATGCCGTACCGACATTGGCATCCTCTCCCGGCGCAGTCCAGGCGAGGTCAATCGAGCCAGTCGCCGTCCCCGCAGCCGCCGCCAAATCCATGATCGCGGCTGGCGCGGTCGTATCTGGAGGCGGAGGCTCGGGTGTGACATCTATCAACTGTAACCATTGCGCCGCGCACCAACCTTCGTCCGCGAGATGCGCCCATCCATCCTGGATCTCCTCCACGTCAACGAGTGTGCCATATGGCATCGTCCGCAAAATCTGCGCTTGCAGGCTCGGGGCCGCGCGGACGTGCAGGCCTTCTTGGGCGATGACGCGCGCCTTGCCGCCTGTCTCGCCAGAAGGCTTATACGGTTTCGAGAGGACGAAAAGGTTGTTATACACCTCCTCGGAAGCAACGGCATCCAGGTCAAGTTGCGGAAGGCCCGTGATCGGCAGCGAGGCCGAGAACTGCCAAATATCCCAACGGTTGATTCCGGTAGGAAAGACCGGCGATCCCAAGTCGCCCACGATCCCCTGAAAGTCGTCCCAACTGACCGCTGGGGCCGGGGATGAAATGTAGGCCGCCAGCCAGAGGTAACTTTGCCCCAGCCAGGCGGCCATCTGCGGGCAATAGCGGTTCACGAACCATGCCCCCGTATAAGAGATCAACGGGATGCTCAACGCCGATTTTATTTTTATAAAATATTCATAGTTAAAGGCGTTGATTTGATCCGGCGGCATGGTCGGGACATCGCCGCCGCCGCCGAGCCTGGCCTGATTCCAGGCATCCCAATCCGTCCAATACTGCTCGAAATCAGCGGCGGCGCATTTCGGCGGATATTGCTCGATCAGATGCAAGAAATAATCCACCTGTTTTTGCACATCTTGGGTTATATCCACCCATTGGTATAGCCCAAACGGGATGCCGTATTTATTAGCTTGTGCAACATGCCGTGGCAGGAAAGGGTCCGTGTAGCCCGATCCATGGCAGGCGCGGATGATGGCGAACGACAATCCATTGTTGACCATCGTCTGCCACTGGGCATCGGATAGATCATCGTAACGGCTGATATCAACTCCCCAGCGCATACTGCCTCCTTTGTGGTTGCCCGGAGAACCGCCATTCTGGTAGCTGTATTGAAGCTACCATTATCGCTCGAACCGGTTTGACTGGTTGGGGTTATGCTTCCTGCACGTATTATACCAAGCCTCCAGTTGTTTTCCCAAAATCTTTGAGCGCGTCTACAGAGTACTGCGTAAGTATCTGAACCATAATTCCATGAAATGCGAGCAATTCGATTGTAGCAGGTTCAGGGATTTGTGTAAGAAGCAGTAAAGAGGAGCACAGGCGATCAATGCTCCTTTTGGTTACCACTTTACGAAAAATGAGTATATAATAAATTGCCCTTAAAAATAATCGGAGGAGAACATGAAAATCGCAGTTATCGGAAGCGGCAGCGTAGGCGGTTATTATGGCGGTCTGCTTGCACAACAAGGCCACGCGGTGACCTTCCTGGCGCGCGGCGCACACCTGGAAGCCATCCGCAAAAACGGTTTGCAGATCAAGAGCGTCCACGGCAATTTCACGGTCAAACCAGCCACTGTCGTAGAATCGCTTGCTGGCCTTGGGCCGGTTGACATGGTGCTGTTCTGCATAAAAACCTATGATACTGAGCGCGCGGCGGAATCCATCCGTCCCATCCTCACGCCGGAGACAGCCGTGTTGAGCCTGCAAAATGGGATTGACGCCGCCGATTGCGTCGGCCGGGTTGTGGGCATGGCGCACATGCTGGGCGCGGCGACCTGGATCGCTTCAGCCATTGAATCACCGGGCGTCATCAGCCAGGTTTCGGCGTTCCGCCGCATCGTACTGGGCGAACTGGATGGGCGCATCACACCGCGCGCCCAGGCCATCTACGAGGCGCTCAAGGCCACTGGCATAACCGCCGAATTGACTGACAACATCCTCAAGGTGTTGTGGACAAAATTCGTCTTCATCGCCGCCGTTAGCGGCGTGGGCGCGCTGACGCGGCTGGAAATGGGTGACTACCGCGCCGTCCCCGAGACGCGCGGCCTGCTGACCGGTATCATGCGCGAGGTCGAAGCCCTGGCGCGGGCGCAAAGCGTCACCCTGGACGAGGATGTGGTCGAAAAGTCATTGGCCTTCATTGACGCCTCTGCGCCATCCATCAAAGCCTCCATGCAGCGCGATATCGAGACCGGTCACGTTTCCGAATTGGAGGCCATCATTGGGATTATCGGGCGTAAAGGCCGCGAACTGGGCATCCTTACACCATTTTCGGACGTGGTTTACGCTGCTCTCATCCCCATTGATTTGAAAGCGCGGCGGGGCGCATCGGCTTGATATCCCCCCACAATTGCGTAACGAATTCTCAAAATCGTGTTATACTAGTTAGAGTTGTATGACACATATAATCAAAAAGATGCTAATGATTTATCTTACCCTGTGTCCGATTGACACCCTCTGGGGTAGACTGGCAAATGGGAATTGCCAAGTCGAAGAGATAAATATGCCAAAACGCCATTGAGCCATGTCTGCTTGTGGCGTTTTTGTTTTTTCGCAATCCGTTATTTCTCTTCTTCAACTGGCTCAGGAGCCTCACTGTGGCGATGCTTCTCAAGAGCGGCCGCGGCGCGACGAGCATGCTCAGAAGCCGGCCAGGTATTCAAGACAGCATTGAACTCGATCACGGCTTGAGCGTTCTGGTTTTTGCGCAGATAAGCTACACCCAAATTGTAATGCGCGGCAGCTTCATACTTAACGCCCAGGTAACCCTGCTCGGACCTTCCCAATACGCCTTTTAGCATGGCGATTGCTTCATCCAGTTTTCCCGCTTGCATCAACGCCGTACCGCGATTGACCTGCAGAACGAGAAGACCGGTTTGGTCGGGCCAAAGGCGCGCCGCCAATTGATAAACACTCTCTGCTTGTAAGAGACGGCCACTCTTGGCGAGGGTTGTGCCGATATCCACCAGCAACCGCACGCGCATAGTGATCAGGTACAGAACGAGCAAAAACAATACCGGATGAACATAGAAACCTGTCAGAGCGACCAGGCCGCTGGCCAGTCCGGTGAGGATCACTGCCTCGATTGCAAATCTCAAGGAAAGTCCCTCTCGTCTGAACAAGGACAATCCGCCCACAAGAACGACGTAAGCGAAACCGACAAGCAATAACAATACAGGAAGACTCATGGCAACCTCCAATTGGGATAATTACGTCTAGTATACGTTTCTCGGCGAGTTTGTCAAGGCACGAATGGAATAAGAACAAAGGAGGTGATGTTATCAGAGGTACAACAATTAGGTTCGCTTGAGCATAAGCCCGGAAATAGGGCAAAGCAAAAATGTCTCTCTGGGATTTGCCGTGATAGGCCAGCATATCTGGCGTTTGGCGTAAGGCGGATTGCCAATCCGCCCCACATCTGGCGGTATATCACGCCGATTCCCAATGAACCGCAAAAATAGATCAACTCAAGAGGAGAATTATTATGAATGCTGTAATCACACTGCTAATTGGCGTCGCGGGGATCGCTTTGGGCTATGGATGGTATGCCCGAACTATCAACAAGAAAGTCATGCAACCCGACGCAAAGAAAGCGACGCCAGCCAAGATGTACATGGATGGCGTAGACTTCACCCCCGCCAACCGCAACGTCTTATTCGGCTACCAGTTCAAATCCATCGCCGCCCTGGGACCGATCGTTGGCCCGATTGTCGCGGTTCAATGGGGCTGGCTGCCAGCTCTGCTGTGGGTCGTCTTCGGCACATTCTTCATCGGCTGGGTGCAGGATTATTCCAGCATCATGCTGGGCGTGCGCGAGGAAGGCCAGTCGTTCGGCGCGCTGTCATACCGCTTCATCTCGCCGCGGGCGCGCACCATCCTGCTGACCTTTATCTACTTCTACCTGCTGCTGATTATGGGCGCCTTCGGCAAGATCGTCGGTTACGACCTGATGACGAACCCGGCCGTGCCGTTGGGGGTGTTGTTCGTCATCGGCGTCGGCCTGCTGGCCGGCCAGATGACCTACAAATGGAAGATGGACATCATCCTGACCAGCGTCCTGACCGTGGTCCTGGCCTTCATCGGTATCTGGCTGGGGACGCTGCC
>MNXK01000222.1 GCA_001872165.1 Anaerolineae bacterium CG2_30_58_95 | reverse complement strand
CAAACAAGTGCCCGACTCGGCGGCTAAAGTCGTCGTCGAGAACGGCAAGGTCTCATGGGGAGATGCACCCCTGGTCATCAACCCGTGGGACGAGTATGCGGTGGAAGCCGCGCTTCGACAAAAAGAAGCGCTGGGCGGCAGTGTCACTGCCATCACCATCGGCGGCGAGGGCAGCAAAGACGCCCTCAAGCACGCCCTGGCCATGGGCGCCGACGACGCAATCCTGATCTCCGACCCAGCCCTGGTCAACATGGATACCCAGGCCACCGCCCAGGTATTGGCGGCCGCCATCCAGAAAATCGGCGGCGTGGACATGGCCTTCTTTGGCCGCCAGGCCATTGACGGCGACGCCGGCCTGGTCCCGGCGCAGACCGCCCGTCTGCTGGGTTGGCCAGCGCTGACCCTTTCCTCAGTCATCAAAGTGGATGGCGGATCAGTCAAAGTCGAACGCGGCATCGAGGAAGGGCGGCAGATCGTCACGGCCAAACTGCCGGCCGTCTTCAGCCTGACAAAAGACTTCGGCGAGCCGCGCTACCCCTCGTTCATGGGCATCCGCAAGGCCTCCCGCGCCGCGATCCCAACCTGGTCGCTGGCTGAACTCGGCATCCCCGCGCCGGTCTCGGTCATCGCCTGGCCGGAGATCATGAATCCGCCCAGCCGGGAAGTCACCTGCGAGGTCATCAGCGGCGGCAGTCCGCAAGAGATCGCCGAAGCGCTGGCCGATAAAATTCTGGCGGAGAAAGTCCTATGAACACCTGGGTTTACGTTGACCACTTCAAAGGCACGGCTCTCCCCGCTTCGTGGGAGGCCATCGGCGTTGGCAAGACGCTCGGAACGGTCAAAGCGCTGGTTTTTGGTTCCGGCGTGGAAGCGCTGGCGAAAACCGCGTTCGAGTACGGTGCGGACGAAGTGCTGCTGGCGGACGATGCCGCCCTGGCCGACTACCGCGCTGAGGCCTTCGCCGCCACCCTGGGCAAACTCGCCGCGGACGGGGCTCCAGACCTGCTCCTGTTCCCGACGACGACGCGCGGCCGTGAGCTGGCCGGCATGACCGCCATTGACTTGAAAACCGGCGTGATGGTGGACGTGATAGCCTTAGAGGCCGCGGACGGCAAGATTACCGTCACGAGGCCAATCTACGCCGGGAAACTGCTGACCAAGGAAACCTGCTCGTCCAAGCCGCAGATCATCACCCTGCGCGGGCGCGCCTTCCCCAAACCGGCGCAGCAGGCTGGGAAATCCGGCACGCTGACGAAGGTCTCGGCAGCAGCAGGCGACTTCCTCACCAAAGTGGAAGGTTACACCACCGCCGAAGGCGGCGTCAGCCTGACGGATGCAGGCGTGATCGTCTCTGGCGGACGCGGCGTGAGCAACAACCCTGCCCTCACTCCTCCGGCCGGCCTGGACGAGAAACAGGCCGAAGTCTGGCGTGCCCAGCAGGGCTTCGCGCTGGTCAAAGACCTGGCCGCGGTGCTGGGTGCAGCCGTCGGCGCAAGCCGCGCGGCAGTAGATGCAGGCTACATTCCCTACCCCAACCAGGTCGGGCAGACCGGCAAGGTCGTCTCGCCGGATGTGTACATCGCCTGCGGCATTTCAGGGGCGATCCAGCACCTGGCCGGGATGCGCACCAGCAAGGTGATCGTTGCCATCAACAAGGATGCTGAGGCGCCC
Source organism: Anaerolineae bacterium CG2_30_58_95 (assembly GCA_001872165.1). Lineage (GTDB taxonomy): Bacteria > Chloroflexota > Anaerolineae > Anaerolineales > Villigracilaceae > CG2-30-58-95. The sequence continues at coordinate 1,971 of MNXK01000222.1, read as the reverse complement.
ATCTTCAAACTGGCTCGCTACGGCGTGGTGGGAGACCTGTTCCAGATTTTGCCTGCGCTGAGCGCGGCATTCAAGAAAAAGTTGGGAAAATAGGTACCAACAGGTGACAGTCACTTTGGAGAGTGACTGTCACCTGTTTTCCAACTTATCCCCGCCGCGAAATGGACACGGATGGGACCTCGCCAAGTTTTGGTTAAAACCAGTTAAAGTAGCCCGCGCCGGCAGGTTCCGCGAAGTCGAGTTGCTCGCAATGGAACGAATTATTGATGACAATCTGGAATTTCTAGTGAGCGCCTGGGAACAGGAGAAAAGCAAGCATGTTAACGGTTAAAGCCAAGATCCACTCACAAACGGATTACGAACCCATCCTTCCGCTGGCTATCCCTGATTTGAAGGAAGTCCGCGCCTTTGCCAACCATCTTCACTTGCTTGGCAAAACCTGGCAGGGTGAAATCTTCGGCTGGTCAGCAGAATATACGCCTGAGAGCGATCAAAAACCCTTTGATACAAAAATGACCTTTACACCTGCCGAGTTCATGATCGGCGAGAGCGGTATCTGGTTCTTCTCGCTGATGTGGGAGGTTGGCAAAGATAATGAACCCGTCGAGTTCTTGGACGACAGGGGGTTGGTGAAGTAAGAAGTAAATGGAAAACCCAACCACCTCCGCAGCCATCCCCAAACGCTGGGCGGCCCGCTTCTTCACCACCTGGAGCGGACAGGCCTTCTCGTTGGTCGGCGCGGGCGCAACGGCGATGATGCCCCTCAGCCTGCTGATCGCCGGCCTGGTATCCGACTCGCTGGGGGTGCGCGTCTGGTACGTGTTCGGCGGAGCGGTTTGTATCCTGGCGACCATTGCGGCGCTGCCGGAGGTCCCGGCCATCGTAAATATCGAGCAGAACCGCCTCCCCTCCGCCGAGAAGGCTGACGCCTGATCTGCGGGGTGTATCTGCTTTCCTATCGAATCAAATGAGCCGCCCTCAGCCAGGCGGCTCATTATTCAGAGTTATCTCTGCATAAAAAGCCGGGGGCCATCAGGAACCCGGCTCCGGTCAAGCGATGCGGACTATTCCACAGGTACGACGTTAGCGGCCTGCAGTCCTTTCGGCCCCTGCTCGATGGAGAACTCCACTTTCTGGTTCTCTTCGAGGCGCTTGTAGCCATCCATTTGAACGACAGAGAAGTGGACGAATACGTCCTCGCCATCTTCACGGCCAATGAAGCCATAACCTTTGGTGGTGTTGAACCACTTGACGGTGCCGACAAAACGATCTTCCATCTTTCTTTCTCCTACACAAGATTTGATGCCCGGCTTGCTGAAAATCGGATCAAGCCTGGCATAATGGGCGCAAGATTATCATGGTTACAGGGGGGTGTCAAGTGTCAGTTCACTTATGCTGCGGCGTCAACTCCCCAACGTACTCCCCACCCCCCATTTGCACATACATCCCTTTGACCGTTTCTTCCAGTACATCCTTCAGACGATGCCGCTCGATGGCGACAGCGTTCAATGAGTTGTAAAATATAGCCTTTCCCACCATTACCTTGCCGGAATCATGCACAGCCACAGGATAAAATGCCAGGCGTTTTCCGGTCTGCTCGAAATACATTTCTCCCAGCCTGAACACGGTCTTTTGGAAGGGATGCATCCGGACCTTCGTGTCCGACCCCACGAGTGAGTATTCAGGAAACACAAGCAGGCATTTCCCCTCCAAGAGCAGGGATAGGCTCGCCCCAAGGATGCAATTGGAGCGGGATCGAACATACGACGGCGATTGGGCCGGTCGGTCCGAGGTGATTGGCGATGAACACCGCCGGGCCTTCCTTCGGCAGATTTTCCTCGCCGATGAGTTCGCCGCTCCACAAAAAGAGATCGAGCGCGCCGGTCAGGAATTGATAAAGGATGTATTTCATGAGGCTGCCCTCCGCACAAACCCCATTTTACATCATAATATTCATGCGTGGCCGGTACT
>MNXK01000183.1 GCA_001872165.1 Anaerolineae bacterium CG2_30_58_95 | reverse complement strand
TGGAAACGCAACTGCCAACTGGATGGCTCTTGGGCTTTGAACCGTTCGCGCATGATCTTCGCCCACATGCGGCGCGCGGCGCGGAATTTAGCCACCTCTTCCAGAAGATTATTATGCGCGTTGAAGAAGAACGAAAGCTGCCCTGCGAAAGAATCGATATCAAGACCAGCCGCAAGGGCTGATTCTACATAAGCGATTCCATTTGCGAGAGTAAATCCAACTTCCTGCACGGCGGTGGAGCCTGCTTCACGGATGTGATATCCGCTGATTGAGATCGTGTTCCAATACGGCACTTCGGCGGCGCAGAACTGGAAGATGTCGGTGATCAGCCGCATCGAAGGCGCGGGTGGGAAAATATACGTGCCGCGCGCCACGTACTCTTTGAGAATATCGTTCTGGATGGTGCCGCGCAATTGGCGCATGTCCGCGCCCTGGCGCTTCGCCACCACAATGTACATCGCCAGCAAAACGCCCGCCGGCGCGTTGATGGTCATCGAAGTCGAAACCTCCTCGAGCGGGATCTGGTCGAACAACTGCTCCATATCGCAAATGGACGAAATCGAAACGCCCACCTTCCCCACTTCGCCTTGCGCGATCGGGTCGTCCGCGTCGTAACCGATCTGCGTCGGCAAGTCGAACGCGACGGATAAACCCGTTTGTCCCTGTGCGAGCAGATAGCGGAAGCGGCGGTTGGTCTCCTCGGCGCTGGCATAACCGGCATACTGGCGCATCGTCCACAGGCGGCCGCGATACATGGTGGGCTGGATGCCGCGCGTGAACGGGTACTCGCCGGGGAAGCCGAGATTTTCAAGATAGATTTCCTCCGCGCTCATCGTCCCCGTAGGGGAGAGCGGAGGGTTGAGTAGCCCGTGTTCGTCGGGCGTATCGAAACCCGTAGTCGAAGCGCCAACGGGCAACGCCACGCGCGGGACCTCGATGCCTGCTGAGGTCTCGAAATGCGGTTTTCTCTCCGGGGATTTTTCCAGGGTCGGCTTGAGAGTCTTTTCTTGCCAGCGTTTGTATCGGTCTTGGATATTCATTCCGAATCCTTTGCGAAATTTGACTTCTTCTTTTCAGCGAATGCAATCTGGACTTCGCTAATACACTCACGTTCGCATAACAAGGTGACTACATCACCGGTTCGCAGTTTCGTATCACCATGCGGGATCAGCAGATCGCGTCCGCGTCGGATAGAAACCAGCACTGCCGGGCGCGGCAAATTGAGTTTAGCCACAGTCCTGCCTGCCGCACGAGAACCAGATGCAAGTGTAGTATCAATGAATTGGGCGCGGGCATCGTTCACTACACGCGATTGTTCCGCCCGCTGGCGGGCTTCTTCGCGGCGCATCGAACCCATATCATAGGCATTTACAATGTCATTACGGCGGACTACCCCTTTCAGGCAACGCGCGTCGTCGCGCGCTACGACCGGTAACCGGGAGAGGCCGCGCGGGGCCATGCGCCGCAGGGCTACGCCGACCGTTTCGTCAGGATACACACTTACAACATCACGCGAAGCAATATCGCGCACCAAGAGATGGTCGGCAGCCCCCGGTTCTCCGTTTATCGCCCGGCGGTAATCCTCCAGTGAAACCACACCGAAAAGACTGCCATCGTCGTTCAAGGCCGAGAAACCATGCTGCCCCGTTCGCAAGAATTTGTCAGCCAGCCGGTTTATTGACAGATTTGCAGGAACAGTTACAGGTTGGCGCATCATCACTTCGTCAACCCGCACCGTCTCCATCACGTCCAGGTCGCGCCCTTGTCGCAGGCGAACCCCGCGTTTCGCAAGTTTAAGTGTATAGATTGATTCGCGGTGCAGACGTTCAGCAAGGATGAGACTCACAATGACACCTGCCATCAACGGGACAATCATTCGGTAGTCGCCAGTCATCTCAAAGACAATCAAAATCGCAGTGAAGGGAGCGCGCGCCGCGCCGGCAAAAACCGCCGCCATGCCGACAACGGCAAACGCGCCCGGCCCGGCGGTTGCGCCTGGGGCGATGATTTCCACAATCCGGCCGAACGCGCCGCCGAGCGCCGCGCCAATGAATAGCGCTGGAGCGAATACACCGCCTGAGTTGCCCGAACCGAGGGTGAACGAAGTCGCCAATGGCTTGAGAAACACAAGCGCCAGCAGCAGGCCAAACGGCAGTGTTCCCATCAAAGCGCTTTCGATAGTTCCAAAGCCTGTTCCGAACACTTCCGGCAAATTCGCGTGCAGGGGCAAGCCTTGGGTCTGGCGCAAAACCATCGGGTATACAAAGGCCAACCCGCCCAGTAAAAGTCCGCCGACGGCTGGTTTTAGCGCATCGGGGAAACGCCAGTGGTCAAAGCGATCTTCAAACCAATATAGCAAGCGGATGAAGCCGACGGCGGTCAGCGCGGCGAGCATGCCGAGCAGGGCATAGAGTAGCACCTCCCACGGCGTCTTCACGCCGTAATTCGGAATGACGAACGCCGGGTGGTCTCCGAGGAAGATGCGGGCTACCGTGCTGGCTGACACCGCGGCGATGATGACGTTGCCCAAGTCGCCCAGGTGCAATTCGCCCAGGATGATTTCCATGGCAAAGACCACGCCGGCAATGGGGGCATTGAATGTAGCGGCAATGCCCGCCGCCGCGCCGCAGGCTATCAGGTTGCGGAGGCGCGCTTCCGAAAGGTGTAGCCATTGCCCGATGGTTGAGCCAAGCGCGGCGCCCACTTGCACAATCGGCCCCTCGCGGCCAGCCGAGCCGCCGCTTCCGATACACAGCGCTGAAGCAATAACCTTGGCGACTACGACGCGCGGCCGAATACGCCCGCCGCGCAAGGCGATGGCCTGCATCACCTCAGGTACGCCGTGTCCCTTGGCTTCTTTCGCGAAGAAAGAGATGACCGGCCCGGCCAACAGGCCGCCGATGAGCGGTGCGAGAATGAACAGCCCGCGCCCGAGAAAACTCAGAGAGGAAACGCCTGATTCAAAAAAGACTTGCTGAACGAGAGCAATGAGTTTGATGAATAGTACTGTCCCCAGCCCGGTTCCCGCGCCTACCGCGATGGCCGTGGCAATCAAAATAGCCGTCTCGGAGGGTTGTAAGCGGTCGAGTAAGGCAGAGATGCGCAGCCTGATTGTACTCATGAACTATTCTCTAAAATTGTTATCCATTAAAACAAAGGAAAGGCCAGGGCGTACAAAATGCTCGCCACCGCGCAGGTGACCAGCATGACCGGCAGGCCGCGCTTGTTCCACAATTTCGAGGTGATGGGCGTGCGCGTCTTTTCGGAGAGTGTGGCAACGATGATGTTAGCCGTCGAGCCGATGATGGTACCGTTGCCACCGAAGCCCGCCCCGAAGGCCAGCGCCCACCACAGCGGACCGATATCCATGCCCGACGCGCCCAGCCCCTGGATGACTGGAATCAAGGCGATGGTGATCGGTACGTTATCTACAACTGCCGAGAGTCCCGCCACTACCCAGATGAGCAGAACGCCAAACAGCACTGGCGGTATGACAGCGGCATGTTCCATCAGCCGCACCAAAGCATCCAGTACGCCAGCCGCCTCCAATCCGCCGACCATGATGAACAGGGCAGCAAAGAAGATCAGCACGCTCCATTCCACGCGCTTCAGCACTTCGTCGAATTTCGGGCGAATCCA
>MNXK01000170.1:2205-5941 GCA_001872165.1 Anaerolineae bacterium CG2_30_58_95 | reverse complement strand
CGTCAACGTGCTCACCTCCCACCGCTGGACGCCATTCGCGTTTGGCACGGCGCAGCACACGATCATGGTTGAAGTTGAAGGTTCAAAGTCAAAAGTCGAAGAGCCTGCCCTGAGCCTGTCGAAGGGTCAAACGTCAAATGCGCGACCTTCGACTTTCGACCTTCGACGGAGGTCGTCATGACCTACGCCTTTTACTTCGATAGCCAATTCTGCACCGGCTGCAAGGCCTGCCAGATCGCCTGCAAGGACAAGAACCACCTGCCGCTCGGCGTGCTGTGGCGGCGCGTGTACGAGATCAGCGGCGGAGGATGGAAACGACAGGGCGGAGCGTGGACAATGGACGTATTCGCCTACAACCTGACCCTCGCCTGCAATCACTGCGAGCATCCCGTTTGCGCCGGGGTTTGCCCCACGCGGGCCTACTCCAAGCGGGAAGACGGCCTGGTGCTGCTCGACGCGTCCAAATGCCTCGGCTGCCAGTACTGCGCCTGGGCATGTCCTTACGGCGCGCCGCAATACAACCCAGAGGCAGGCTACATGACCAAGTGCAACTTCTGCGAGGATAACCTCGAGGCCGGACTGCCCCCGGCTTGCGTGGCCGCCTGTCCCATGCGCACGCTCGACTACGGCCAGCGCGCCGACCTGGAAGCGCGGCCGGGGGTGCTGCCAGCGGTCTACCCGATGACCCAAACAGCAGCGCGGGACCCAAATATCCTGATCAAGCCGCACCGGGCGGCGGAACGGGCAGCGCAAGAAAGCGCAGAAATAGCAAACTGGGAAGAAGTCGCGCCGCGCAAAGCGCAAAGGCCGGGAGAGGCTCCGCTCATCGCCTTCACGCTGATGGCGCAAATGGCAATTGGCGCGTTCTGGGCTGTGGCGGTGATCCTGTTCGGCCTGCCAGACCATTACTTGGGAGAACGGATCACCTTCGGTCCAATGCTGGCAGCCGGCAGCCTCATCGCCATGGCGCTGACGGCATCGCTCTTTCACCTGGGCGCACCAAAGAATGCCTGGCGGGTGCTGGCGCACCTGCGCAAGTCGTGGTTGAGCCGCGAGATTTTATTCACGCTGGCGTTTGCGGGATTATGGCTGCTGACGCTGTCCTCGCGGATGCACAGCAGCTCGAACACGCTGTTCCTGCGCAACGCGCTGACGATTGTCACCGCGCTGACCGGCGCGGCGGGCATCTACAGCATGGGACGCGTCTACCGCTTGAAGACCGTCCCGGCCTGGTGCAATTGGCGGATAATGGCCGGCTTTTTCGTCACGGCCTGCCTGCTGGGGCAATTGTTGGCGGCTTCTTTCCTGGCAGCAGACGTGTTGCGGGGATCGCCTGTCGCTTCCCATGCGGCGATTCTCGCGCAAACGGGGGTTAGCCTGGTATTGCTTCTCGGCATCCAATTCTGGCTGGTAATTTCCGGCGGGCAATCGGCTGACGTTACAGTACACAGGCTGAGGCTTGGCCTGATCGGGGCGGGGATGCTGGGGGCAGCCGCCCTGTCCATCGCAGGGGATAAGGCCGGGGCGTGGCTCACGTTCCCAATTTTCCTGATAATAATGGCCGAAGAAACCCTGGGGCGCTGGCTGTTCTACCGGTTGCGCCAGTGAAACTTATACGGTCAAGTTTGTGATATACTGCGAGAAATTCCTTGAGCGCTCGCGCGCCGTGAATACTAGATCATGAACTGGCAATTCTCCTTTTATTCAGTCATCTTATTCATTTCTGCTGTAACCTCAGCCTTCACAGCATACCTTGCCAGACGCCAGCGTGCTGCAGCCGGGGGAACAGCTTTGGCCTGGCTGATTGTCGCAATCATCGAATGGTCATTTGCCGCCGCGTTAGGAACCGCGTCGGTGGGCGTTCCAGTGAAAGTGTTTTTTTCCAAAGTAGAATACCTCGGCGAGGTCAGCGCGCCAGTTCTATATTTGCTTTTCGTACTGGAATATACCCGACTGGATAACCGGCTGACACCTCGAAAAATACTCTTGCTATGGCTGATTCCGGCTGTCACGTTCATCCTGGCCGCGACGAATGACTGGCACGGATTGGTTTGGAACAGCTTTACCCCAAGCGCCAACAATCTGCTGATTTACGGACATGGAGCCTGGTTCTGGATCTTCGCCGCGTACGAATACCTAATGATCGCAGTTGGAGTAATCATCCTGGTATGGGCCTTTATTCGCTCTCCAAGACAATTCCATCGTCAGATTGGCACTTTAATCGCCGGATCGAGTATGCCGATTTTGGGAAACGTAATCTACATCACGGGCTTGAGTCCGGTTCCTGGCCTGGACCTGACGCCGGTTATGTTCACATTGACCGGTTTGACTCTCACGTTGGGCATTTTCAAATTCCGATTGTTTAGCCTCATCCCCGTTGCGCGCGATGCCCTGGTCGAGAGCATGAGCGACGGCGTGCTGGTCCTGGATGAGCAAAACCGCATTGTGGATATCAACCCGGCCGCGCGGCAGTTGATCGGCTCCGCAGCGGGATCTGCTATCGGCCAGCCCGTCGAGGTCATTCTGGCGCCCTGACCCAATTTGATATCCAAATATAGAAATACGCTGAAAGCCCAGACCGAGATCTGCCTCAGCCGGGAACCACCCAATCATGCTGAACTACGCATCTCCCCAATTTACAACCGGCGGGGAGGTTTCACCGGCAAGTTGATCACCATTCGAGATATAACCAAAAGCAAACTTGCCCAGCAGGCGCTGGCGCGCAACGCTCGAGAAATGGCAGCGTTATATGAAACCTCGCTAGAGATCAACACCCAGCCAGACCTATCTTCTCTTCTATACGCTCTCGTCCAGCGCGCGACCAGACTGCTCGATACGACCATGGGCGGCCTATATTTGGTGCGGACAGACGGCAAATCATTGGAACTAAAGATCAGTTACAACCTGGGCAAGGATTACACAGGAACGATCCTACAGTTTGGTGAAGGCTTGTCCGGGCGCGTCACCCAGAAAAACGAAGTAATCGTGGTGGAAGATTACAACAACTGGGAAAACCGGGCCGCAGCCTACAGCGATATTGCGTTCAAGCGCATACTGGGCGTACCGCTTAGATACAAAGGGAATGTTATCGGCGTTCTCAACATCACCGACGATCAAAAAACCGGCTCTTTCACACAGGAGGAAATCCGGCTCGTCAGCCTGTTTGCCGATCAAGCCGCCATCGCCATCGAGAACGCCCGCCTGTTGGAAGAGAAGAACCGGCACGTTGAGCAATTGGGGATCATCAACCGCATCAGCCTGGCGATCACCGCTGGCCTGGATATGGATCACGTGCTAAAGACCCTGCACGAACAATGCCAGCAGGTTGCGCCGAGCGACGTTTTTTACGTGGCATTGTATGACGAGGCCAGTTCGCTGATCAACATCCCCCTCTACTACGAAGATGGACAATACCAGATCGGACCGTCGCGCGACATCCAAGACCAGCCTGGCACCCTCGGCAACGTCATCCAGGCGCGCCGGACCCTTTACCTGCACAAACAGTTCGACCCAGACACCCACCCACCCCGAACCACAACCGGGCTGAGAAGACCATGCCGGTCCTACGTCGGCATCCCACTCACCCTGCGGGATCGGGTGATTGGCGTCATGGCCGTCCAGAGCTACAAGCCGAATGCCTACACGGAAGAGGATATACGCACGTTAGAGACCATCGCATTGCAGGCTGCCATCGCGATCGAAAATGCCCGCCTTTATTCTGAAGAGCAACGCCTGG
>MNXK01000170.1:0-2192 GCA_001872165.1 Anaerolineae bacterium CG2_30_58_95 | reverse complement strand
CGATCATTGACGAGCTGACCGGCATGTACAATTATCGCGGCTTACTGGCTTTGGGTGGTCGTGAAATTATCCGGGCGCGGCGTTTCAGCCGTAATCTCTCCGCCGTGTTCTTCGATATTGATGGCTTCAGGACCTTCAATAATCAATACAGCCACGCCACCGGCAACCTGGTGCTAAAGGCGGTGGCAGGACAGAGCCTGTCCAGTATGCGCTCTGTTGACCTGGTCAGCCGCTTCGGGGGCGATGAGTTCGTCATCCTGCTCCCAGAGACCACAATCGAAACCGCCAGGAAGGCCGCTGAAAGACTGCAAATGGAGATCGCATCCAGGCGGGTGAAAACGAAACATGGGGAATTATCCGTCACCATTTCCATCGGCGTGGCCCAACTGACCGACGATATCCCCGACCTGGGCACGCTTATTGATCGTGCGAATCAGGCCGAGCATAAGGCCAAGGAAAAAGGCGACGGCAAGCTTGTCGTTTTTGGGGAGAGGTGAAGGAACCCGTTTTCTCGGAGAAAACGGGTTCCTGGTAAGGGGCTAATTACCGAAGAAGAGTTCCCACCAGATCTGCCAGTTTTCGAGCCGAGGGGGTGGCTGCGTCGGAAAAGGGATAGGTGTCGGCGTGGGGGTTCCGGCCGGGACGAGCTGCACGGGGATTTCCTCAGTCCTCACCATGCCGTTATCACGCGCATATTCTTCAGCGGCCTTGTCCGAGGTCGCGTAAGCGATTTTCGTGACCAACGCGGTCTGGGTTTGTATGACCGCCGTCCCTTCGACGCGGACGGTTGCCACTTGAGTGGATAGACGATTCAACCCCTCCAGACGCTGGTTAAAATCCATCACCAGCACAACCAGGAGAAACAAGCCGATGAGGATGCCGATGTGTTTCGGTTTGACAGGCCAGCGGTTCATAGGCATATTTTACCCCTTCTCGACCGGATTTGCAGGCAGTCCGCAGTCCCTGCGAAGCAGGTCGGCAGGCGTCTCGCGCGACTGGACCAGGTAAGCGTGACCGTTATCCAGCCACAAAACAGCCGGGCGTCGCGCGCCATTGTAGTTGCTGGACATGCTGAGGTGATACGCGCCACTAACGGGGATGGCAATCAATTCACCCACCGCAACCTTCGGGAATGGCAACCCTGCGATGAGAACGTCGCCACTCTCGCAGTAGGGCCCGGCCATCCAGACCGTTTCTTCGGCGGATCTTTCCGGACCTTGGGCCGGCAGCGCCGAATAACGCGCCCCGTACAACGCTGGCCGGGGGTTGTCCGCCAGGCCGCCATCCAGCAGCAGCCAGGTACGCTGCGCCGTCCGCTTGAGCGCGCCGAGGCGATAGAGCGCCACTCCCGCCCGCGCCACCAGGCTGCGGCCAGGTTCGAGTTGCAGGCGCGGCAAAGGAAGTCCGCGCTCCCGGCAGCCAGTCTTCACCCCTTCCGCTATAACGCAGACGTAGTCCGTCACATCTGGCTGCGGCAGGTCATCCTCGTTATAGGCCACGCCCCAGCCGCCGCCGGGCGAGAGAACCCAACCCTCGCCGAGATCAAGCGCCTGGGCGAGATCGAGCGTCTTTTCGATAGCAATTCCCAGCGGCGATGGATCGCGGAATTGCGAGCCTTGATGAAAATGCAATCCTTTCAAGGGCAATTCGTGTTGGCGGCATATCCGAGCCGCTTCGATAATTTCATCCCTGCCCATGCCAAACTTGCTGTCTGCCTGACCGGTCTGGGTGTAGGCGTGGGTCTCGACTGCCAGCCCGGGCTGGAAGCGCAGCCACAGGTTGGGGAGAGAATGACTGGTCGCCAGGGCAACCAGCCGTTCCAGTTCAGTCAGGTTATCTATCACGATGATCCCGGCATGGCGAATGGCGGCCTCCAGATCAGCCGGGGATTTATTCACCCCATGCACCACGATATGTTCACGCGGCACTCCCGCCGCGACGGCGATGGCGATCTCGCCCAGGCCGGAGCAGTCCAGCCATAGATCCTGCTGCCGGCTCCACTGGGCGATGGCCAGACACAGAAAGGCTTTGCCGGCATAGGTGAGTCCGCTCTCGGCAGGATAATGGTAGCCATGTTTCGGGCTGCCATAATGCGCATTTAACGCGCGCCGGTACACGGTCACGGATGCATCGAGCGTGGCGCGGTCGTAGAGGTACAGCGGCGTGCCGTATTCGTCAGCAAGAGCAAAGAG
>MNXK01000086.1 GCA_001872165.1 Anaerolineae bacterium CG2_30_58_95 | reverse complement strand
TCCGGGCCAGGGTCAGTTCGGGTAACAGCTCGGTCACTTCCGGGCCAATCATGTGCGCGCCCAGGATTTCTCCGTATTTCTCATCCACGATGATCTTCACCCAGCCGGCGTAATCGCCCAGCCCAAGCGCCTTACCGTTGGCCTGGAAGGGGAAACGCCCCACCTTGACCGTGTGGCCGCGCTCCCTGGCCTGCGCTTCGGTCAGCCCGAAGGAGGCGATCTGCGGCTGGCAGTAGGTGGCGCGCGGCATCATCTCGTAGTCCAGGGTAATTGTCTCGGCGCCAGCGACGTTCTCCGCGCACACGATCCCCATCGCCGAGCCGACGTGCGCCAGCATCAGCTTGCCGGTCACGTCGCCGATAGCCCAGATGCCCGGGATATTGGTTGCCATGCGCTCGTCAATTTCGACGAAGCCGCGCTCGGCAATCTTGACGCCAGCCTCTTCCAATCCCAGCCCTTTGGAATTAGGCCGGAAGCCAATCGCGACCAGCGCCTGCTCGGCCTCCAGCACCTTCGTCTCACCGCCGGCGGAGACCGTCACCTTGACGCCCCCATTCGTTGTCCCGACCGATTCGACCTTATGCCCGGTCAGAGACTTGATGCCGCGCTTCTTGAAAGCCTTCTCCAACTCGGCGCTGACTTCCTCATCTTCCAGCGGCACCAGCCTTGGCAGCATCTCGACCACCGTCACATCCACGCCATAGGAATTCCACACGGTGGCAAACTCCACGCCGATCGCGCCGGAGCCGATGATGATAACCGACTTGGGCAGCTTCTCCTGTGTGATGGCTTCCAGGTAGGTGACGACCTTCTCCCCGTCCACTTTCCACGCGCTGGGAACCATGGCGCTGGCGCCAGTGGCGACGACGATGTTTTTAGCGGTGAGTTCCGTCGGCTTGCCGTCCTTATCGGTAACGGTAACAAGCTGAGGGGCGGAAAGTGTCGCTGTCCCCATGTAGACCATGATCCCGTTCTTCTTCATCAAGAACTCGACGCCCTTGACCAGCCGATTGGATACCTGCCGCGAGCGTTTGACCGCCGCCGGAAAATCAAGCCTGAGATTTTCAAACGAAAAACCAAATTCCTTGCCGCGCTCGCGCAGCGTGTGGGCAACTTCGGCGTTCTTCAACAGCGCCTTGGATGGGATGCAGCCCACGTTCAGGCAGACGCCGCCCAGCCATTGCTTATCCACGATAGCGACTTTTTGTCCAAGCTGTGCGGCGCGGATGGCGCACACGTATCCGCCCGGCCCCGCGCCGATGACGATGAGGTCGTAAGTGCTCATAGGAACTCCTTGGTGGGAGGGTATCAAGTATACACGTAAACAGGTAGAACCGAGTTTTGATGCAACAAACATGATAAAATTAAGTCAGAGTCAACATTCGGCAGGAGCAATAGAGTGAAAATCACTCGTATCATCTGGCTTCGCCAGTACGTTGTAAAAATCGAAGCAAAGCATGGCATTTACCCTGAGGAAATGCGACAAATTCTCATGGGCGCGCCTCGTATCCGACTCGTAGGAAAAGGCCAATCACATGAGGGCGAACACCTGTATGTCGCTTACGGGCAAACAGATTCAGGGCGCTATCTGACCATCTTTTTTATCCACAAAGCTGGACACGAAGCCTTGATCATCAGCGCCCGTGACATGGATAGCAAGGAGCGCAAACATTATGGGAAAAAATAAACTGACTCGCGACCCGATGCCTGATCCTTCCGCCAGCATCGATGAGATCGTCGAATTTTGGGACACTCACAGCACTGCGGATTACGATGACGAGATGCAAGACGTGACATTCGACATTGACCTCCGCGAAGAGGCTTTCGTCGTGGCGCTTGTGCCAGAACTGGCAGAAGTGATCGGGCGCGCGGCGAAGGCAAGAGGGGTGACGACCGAAACGCTGGTCAACCTGTGGCTGGCTGAAAGAGTCAAAGTACCTGCCTGAGGCAGACGCCACCCAGCCACTGCTTGTCCACAATGGCGGTCTTCTGCCCAAGCTGTGCGGCGCGGATGGCGCAGACATAACCAGCAGGCCCGGCACCGACAACGATAACATCATATGATTCCATGATGGATCTCCGTCAGAGAATATGCCGGTCACAGACCAGGCGAAAGTGATAACCGTAGATCGCAAAGCTAATTGCCAGCGGAAACAGGCGTGGGCGGCGAAAGAGCGTCCACAGGAAAAGTTTCCAGTATTGGAGGCGTTCCTTGCCGACGATCCCTAGTTGGACAATAGAGCGGAAAAATGCCCTAACATATTGGAAGTCAAAGGGAATGGTGACCTTCGGCGGCTTGTATTCTTTCAGGAATGTTTTTACGCGGGCATAGTAATTTTTGGGAGCGTAGAGATACCCAACAACAGCCCGGTAGCCCCTCTGCAGTGTTTCGAGGCTCATCTTGGGGATAATGTTCGTTGCGCCGTCTACGTTATCGCCTGAGAACGCCCCAACCAGGCGCTTCTCACGCTTCAAGCGTTCGTAAAGCCGGGTACCGATGGGTGCTTGCAGCAGGCCGACCATGGCGGTCACAATGCCACTTTCTTGGATGAAGTCAATTTGCCGCTGGAAAATGGAAGGGGTGTCGCTGTCGAATCCGATGATGAAGCCGCCCTGAACCTGCAAACCGGCGCGCTGGATGCGTTTCACGTCTGCGACCAGGTCGCGGTGCCGGTTCTGTGTCTTGTTGCACTCGGCCAGACTGTTCTCGTCCGGCGTTTCAATGCCGATGAAGACCGTGGTGAAACCCGCCTGTGCCATCAAGTTCATGAGCTTTTCATCGTCAGCCAGATTGATAGAAATCTCCGTATTGAACGGCATGCCAGCTATCCCCTTGCGCCATTCGATCAAGGCAGGCAACAGGTCTTCCTTGAGATGCCTCTTATTCCCCATGAGGTTATCGTCAACGAAAAAGACGCTCTCACGCCATCCGAGCTGGTACAGCCCATCCAACTCGCGAATGATCTGCCCGGCGGTTTTGACGCGCGGCCGGTGTCCAAAAAGTACGGTAATGTTGCAAAACTCGCAGTCGAAGGGGCAGCCGCGCGAATACTGGACTGACATGGTCGCGTAGTGCTTCAAGTCAGCCAATTCCCACAGCGGTGCAGGGGTTTGGTTGATATCGGGAAATTCCGTCGAGGTGTAAACGTGTCTTGCCTGACCCTGTTCAAGGTCCCGCAGGAAAGGCGGGAGTGTCACCTCGGCTTCGTTCAGCACAAAATGGTCTACATCCTCGAACTGCGCGTACTCAGCAGTGAAGAGCGGCCCTCCGGCAACGATTTTCAAGCCAGCCGCCTTACAGCGGGTAATGACTTGACGGGTGGATTCCCTCTGGACGACCATGGCGCTGACGAAGGCGTAATCTGCCCAAGCCAGATCCTTGTCCTTGAGTTTTCGCACGTTCAAATCCACCAGACGCTTTTCCCATTGATTGGGCAGCATGGCAGCGACAGTCAGCAAGC
>MNXK01000085.1 GCA_001872165.1 Anaerolineae bacterium CG2_30_58_95 | reverse complement strand
TAGCCGTTTGAAACCGCCGAGTAGGCCTTCGGGAGAACACCATGATAAGTCAAGAATTGCTAGAGATTCTACGCTGTCCAGCCTGTGTCCGCGAAAAAGATGGGCTGTTGAAGTTCTATAAAGATACCTGGCTGATCTGCCAGGATTGCGACCGCAAATACCCCGTCGTGGAGGATATTCCGGTCATGCTGATTGACGAAGGAGATAAGTGGGTCAAGGTAGCCGAGAGGGACCTGCCCGTGCCGCCTCCGCCGATCAAATAGCATGACTGAAGATCTTCGCAACCTGTTGGCGGAATTGACCTGCGGGGATGATGTGCGCGCCGAGGCGGCTGTATCCGGCCTGGCCGGACGCGGCGCTGAAATCCTGCCTTCCCTGAAGACTTTGTTGGACTCGCCGGAAGTGGAGGCGCGCTGGTGGGCCATCCGCACGCTGGCGCAGATGGCTGATCCTCCTTCTGATTGGCTGATCGCCGCGCTGGCGGACCCGGCTGACGAGGTGCGCCAATGCGCGGCGCTGGCGCTCTGCCATCACCCGGATGGGAACGCCATCCCCGGCCTGATCCGGCTGCTCGCGGACCCTGAGCCTGTCAGCGCGGAATTGGCCGCCGACGCCCTGGCCGTGAACGGCGGCGAGGTGCTGCCTGCCCTGCTCGAGGTGCTGGAGAAAGGCCCGCACAAGGCGCGCCTCGAGGCGGTGCGCGCCCTGGCCTCCATCCGTGACCCGCGCGCAGTCCCGTCCCTGATGGCCGCTCTCGAAGAAGATTCCATTTCCATGCAATTCTGGGCCGAGGAGGGACTCGAACGTCTCGGCCTGGGCATGGTCTATCTCAAACCTGATTGAAAGAACCGTATGTCCGAAAAGAATTCAAATACTTCACAAAAAGCTCGACCTGTGGCTCGCCTCTCTACCGGGGGATGGATTCTCCTGGGAGTTGGTCTGATCCTGGCAATTGCCCTGTTCATCTTCTTGCGCGGCTTCGTCGCTTGCTGGCAATTGACCTCGCTGCCCGGTCTGCCGCCTGCAAGCTGCGGCGTTGCGGCTGCCAATCCGCAAACAACCCCTGGCGTAAGCATAAACGCTGAGGGGACGCCTATCGCGCCGACTATCAGCAGTGCTCCCCAGGTGCAAATGCCCCCACCCTGGGATGGTGCTAGCCGCGTCACGATTTTAATCATCGGTTTGGATTATCGCGACTGGTTGGCCGCGCAAGAATCCCCAGAAATCCAAGGCCCGCCGCGCTCGGATACGATGATCCTGCTCACAATTGATCCGATCAGCAAGACGGCCGGCATGTTATCCATTCCGCGTGATATGTGGGTGAACATACCGGGATTCGGCTATGGCAAGATCAATACAGCCTATTATCTGGGCGAAGCGTATAAGCTGCCTGGCGTCGGCCCCGGCCTGGCGATCAAGACGGTCGAAAATTTTATCGGCGTCCCAATTCAGTATTATGCTCAGATAGATTTTGGGGCCTTCACACAGATGATTGACGAGATTGGCGGCCTCGACATCGAGGTTTCTGAGACGATAACACTCGATCCAATCGGCCAGCATAACACGATCTACGATTTGCCGCCTGGCAATTACCACTTCGATGGGGCGCATGTTTTGGCTTACGCCCGCGCCCGTTATACAGAAGGCGGCGACGTTGACCGGGCAAGGCGTCAGCAGCAGGTCATCTTTGCGATTCGGGATAAAATCCTTTCGTTGGGTATGTTGCCTACGCTGGTTGCGAAAGCCCCGGCGCTTTATCAGGAGCTTTCAACGGGCATTCATACAAATATGTCGTTGGACGATGCTATAAAGCTGGGTGTGTTGGGCATGCAGATTCCTCAAGAGAATATCAAGAAGGGCGTGATTGATTACACCATGATGACCATCGGCGTCTCGCCAGACGGCCTGGATATCTTCAAGCCCATTCCCGATAAGATCCGCGAATTGCGGGATGAGGTTTTCGGCGGCGGCGCTCTCAGCCCGATGGCAAGCGGCGACCTGACAACGTTGCTGCGCGACGAAGGCGCGCGCGTGGCGGTGCTGAATGCTGGCTCGGGCATTCCCGGCCTGGCGCAGAGCGCGGCTGACTTCCTTACATCGCAAGGGATGAATGTTGTAGTAATCGGAAATCCCATCGAGCACCCTGAATTCCCAATTTCCTATTATGCAGATGGGTATACGACTGTGGTGGATTACAGCGGCAAGCCTTATGCGTTACGTTACTTGATGTCCCTGATGGGGCTTGGTTCGGGTCAGATCCAACTGAAATACACCCCGAATGCTTCAGCGGATGTGGTCATCTTCTTGAGAGGCGATTGGCCGCCGTGAGATAACGTAGAGCGAGATACTATCTCGCGCTACGTTATTTTATTATGGCTGCTGGAAAAGCAATCGTATGCCGCCGCGGTAGCTATCGCCGCCGTCTGTCTGGCAGGGGGGCGCGCTCAGGTTTGTCACCAGTTGGCTGCCGGAAGCCAGTTGAATGCTGTATCCAACGTTAAGCTCCATTACGAAATCAGCGTAACCGTTCCCAAGTTCAGGTTTCAGACCGGTGAAGACGTGCTCCTCACCGTCCTCCCACGAAATGATGATCTCGGCCCCTGGAATGGGCTGCCCGGCTGCGTCCTGGATTTCGACTTGTAAAAGCCCCTCGGATAGGTTCACGTCACAAACATTTTCCTGCGAAACCAGCACAAAAGCCGCGCCGACCGTCGGCGTTGGGGTGCGCGTCGGGCGCGGGGTGGGGGTGTAGATGGGCGTGAGCAAGGACGTTGGCCGGCGGGTTGACGTGAGGGTTGCGCTGCCTGCCGGGGATGGTGTCAGCGAGGCGACCAACTCTGGTGTCTGAGGCAGGCTGGTGGGAGATTGCGTCCCGACGGGGAATTGTTTCAAGGCGTCTGCCAGGCGGGACAGGGCATAGGCGGAACCGTCCGGGTCGCCGGCCGCAAGGGCGCTTTGCGCCTGGAGGGTCAACACCTGTAGCGGGTCCACATCGCCCAGCAGCGAGAGGCGGGACTGCGCCCGTCCCAGGTCGCCAGTGACCAGGTAGGCGGAGGCGATCATGCTGCGGTATTGATCTTTGAAATCCGGGCGCAGCGACGCCGGCGCCGTATCCACATATTCGACCGGCGCGACGACCCACGCCATCAACAAACCGAGCGCCAGGCCGATCAGCAGGCCGGTCAGCAGGTACCATGAGCCGCGGCGCGGCTCGTGTTCGGCGCTCATGGTGAGACGCCTCCCGAGGCCGGCTGCCAGGTCTGGAGAGCGGCGGTCAGGCTCTGGAGCAGGGCCAGGTCGGAGGCGGGGAAATTGGCCTGGCGGGCGTAATCCAGCGCCTGAGAGGCGATCCTGGCGGGAGGCTCGCTGCCCAGCATCCCCAATCGCCGGGCGGCCTGTTCTACATTCTGATCGGCGTGGAAGACTTCGGCCACCATCAGCACGTAATCGCTGCGGTAATCGGCGCGCAGGGTATCGGGCGTGGTGTTGGTATATTCGACCGGGCTGATCACCCAGCCATAAATCAGGCCGGCAGCCAGCCCGAGGGCGATCACGATAAAGAACTTGATCCAGCGCGACATAGGGTTAACCCGTCTTTGCCGATGCTCTTTGGCGTGCTAAGCGCCTATCCGAATAACGGAATGCAGACTTCAGTCTGCCCTGCATTGCGGACTAAAGTCCGCGTTCCAGAGGGTATCCGAACAACGGAATGCAAACTTCAGTCTGCCCTGCATTGCGGACTAAAGTCCGCGTTTCAGAGGGTTTTCGGATAGGCACTAAATCCTACAAGATTGAAAATATCCGGGCAGGCTGACGGCGGCACCCGGATGTACCTCCTTACCGTTGCTTCCTCTCGGACCTGGCGGGGTTCGTAGGACTCCGCCGCGCCGGGCCCGCCCGGACGCATGAAGCATACCCGAAGAGAATGACTGTGTCAATATACTCATGATATAATTTTGGCGAGCGATCATCTTCTATACACGAACGGAGGCCAAATGGAAATCACGACTCAGCGTTATAAACATTGTGATTTGATCGGCGTGAAAGGGCGCGTGGACAGTTACACCGCTCCCCAACTGAACGAGGCCATAGAAGCGGTCAATAAGGCAGGACGCTATAAGATTGTGCTCGACTTGAGCGGATTGGAGTACATGTCCAGCGCCGGGTTCCGCGCTCTGCTCGTTGGCCAGCGGAATTGCAGGCGCTA